>CANOET010000023.1 GCA_947564835.1 uncultured Eubacterium sp.
GGTGTGTCTCCCGGCGCGTCCCCTGGCCGCAGCCCGCAGAGTCGTCCGGTTAGCCACACACCCCGGCCAATCAAGATCTTTCGGAAAGCCCCTCCCCCCAAACACAGCCTAATATCAATTCCACCACCCAGAGTCAAACCTTCCCCATTTTACACAAAAAATGATTCAGAAGCGCCTAATTATACGCCTTCACCCGCACCGTACCATTCCCGGAATCCCGCACCATCTCCCGGTATTCCGCCAGGCAGCTGCGCGGCACATACACCACAGCCTTCGCAGAAATCCCGCGGAACGCGTCTTCTCCAATATACTCAATCTGCTCGGATAAAATCTTCACCTTTTTCAGCTGCTTACATCCATAAAAAGACTCATCCCCGATCTGCGTTACATTTTTCCCGATGGTAATGCTGCGGACCTTCTTCTGATTCCGAACACACCCATCATCCAGTATATTCACCTCATAAGTCTCCCCGCCGATTTTTACCGTTGCCGGAATATTAATACTGATATGATTCGGCGATGTACACTTTGTATACTGTGCCGTTCCGTTTTTCCAAACAGAATAAATCCCTTTGTCTACCGTCCCCACCTGCACCGGTGCATTGTCTTCCAGCGTAGGATCCCCGCTTTGATCCTCTGACGGCTCTTGCGGTGTAATCGGCGTGCCGGTAATGACTGTCCCGGTCGTCGGTGTGCCGGCTGATGTCCCTCCTGTCGTACCAGTCACCGGAGGGGTAATCGGTGTGCCGTTGATATTCGTACCCGTCCCGGTCGTCCAGGTGTTCGTATTATTGGCGCCGGTCTGGCTGCCAGACGTCCCGGACTTGATGACCTCTACTCTGGCAGACGCCCCCTGCGTGGAATCCACGTAGGAATTTGCATAAATATACAGCACTTCCGAAGTCTCGTCGGCGCCGACATACAGGTTGCCGTCGGCTGAGATCCGGGTGTTCGGCGAACTGCTGCCGCTGATCTGCCAGTTAATGCGCTGTGAGACCGAAGACTGGCCGTTCCCCAATACTTTTGCGGTAAATAACCGGTTCGTCCCCTGCATAACGGAACAGTCCTGCGGCGCAAGCGTTACCCCGGTTACTGTATAAGCAGGTGTGGACGGGTTCCAGACCTGGCCGGAGGAGCCGCCGAATGCATTGCTATACTGAAATTTGGTAAATGCTTTCAGACATACATTGCCGCCGTCTGCTTCGTGCGAGTTTGCGGAACAGGCTACCGGAACGGCTTCCTGATTGCCGGTCACTTCCGCCCGCAGCTCCATCCTGCCGGACACAAGCACCGGTGTTGCCAGCTGGAACGTATGGTATCCGCTCTGCGCCGCAGTGCCGCCGCATCCCGGCAGTTCTTTTCCGTCTAAGAAAAACTGGTAAGAGGCCCCGCCTCTGACATATGTCGCGATCCCTGTCAGCCACTGGGCGCCGCCGCTTAAATCGTAGGTCTGGCTGTAGCTTGTCCCGGACCAGAAATCATACAGGCCCCGGTAATCTGTCTCATATACGCGGTCGTACAGCTTGGAACGGTCCAGTACCTGTGTCACGCCGAAGGCGTCCTGAAAATAATTGTCATAAGATATCCAGTAATACCCGCTGTTTCCGCCGATACTGCTGCCGTCCCGGCCCCAGCTGTTTTTTACGAGAAACGCCCCTTTATTCTGCGGCTGGTGCGGTGTGGTCAGGCTGTTATAAAACCACTGCGGCGCATAGTCATCATCCCATCCGACAATCGTTACGCCATGGTTCACACCCGGGCTGACCTGCTCCGGATAAAAATATGCCCCGTCCCTGGTCGTCATGGCACGGTCTTCCGCTGTAAAATAGACGCTCACGCCGACAGCCCCGTAATTTACAACCAGGTTTTTTATATTCTGGATATAATTCAGCTTGCTTTGAACCATCGTCCTGTCATATCTGCCCAGCTCCGCCGTCTCGCTGACATAATAATCCGTCAGGCTGGAATTGGCCTCCAGACGCGGTCCGTACATGCTCCCCCTTGTCCAGTAAGCAACTGCCTGGTGATAGTTTCCGCCGGAATACAGGTCGGAAAACGCATACGACCCGTTACTTAACTGTGTGATCATATCCCACTCACTGAAATCAGCCTGGACCCCGGCCTGTGTCTTCATCAGATAAGATTCCAGCACCGCATCCGTCATATAAGCCCAGCAATAATTCGTCTGCGCCTGGTCTTCCACTTCGGTTGCGTATGCGATGTAATTCACATTTGTATTATAGCTTGGCGACATGGCAGAAGTATTTGCCTGCACCTGCATGTGCGGGGCAGGCTGGAAAACCGGAAGCATTGCCGCCGCCAGTATTGCAGCCAGTATTTTTTTCCCCTTTTTCATCAGAATCCCCCTTTTCCATTTTACAGCCAGGCCCCGCGCCCGTCCTTCTGCAGATGCGGGGCCTGGCATATCCTATTCTGCCTGTTACTCTACGGTCACCGATTTTGCCAGGTTCCGCGGCTTATCCACATCCAGCCCTTTGCCCACAGACACATAATAGCTAAACAGCTGCAGCGGAATAATCGCCAGCGAATTGGTAAAATACCGGTTGGTTTTCGGAAGGTAGATCACGTAATCCGCCGTTTTTTCAATCTCCGTATTGTCTTCGTTGGTCACCGCCATGACAAACGCGCCCCTTGTACGTACTTCTACAATATTGCTGAGCACCTTTTTATATAAGCTCTCCTGCGTAGCGACCGCCGTAACAAGCGTCCCTTCTTCAATCAGCGAAATGGTGCCGTGCTTTAATTCCCCCGCCGCGTAAGCCTCTGAATGGATATAGGAGATCTCCTTGAGCTTTAGCGATCCCTCCAGGGAAATCGCGTGGTCGATGCCCCTTCCGATAAAAAATACATCACGCGCCGCAAGGTAACGGTTCGCAAAACGCTGGATGTTTTCCTTATTGGCCAGCAGCATCTGTATCTGTGCAGGAATCGCTTTCAGGTCCTTAATCATGGAAGCGCATGCGTCGTCCCCCAGCTGCCCCCGCACAAGGGCAAACTTTATCGCCAGCAAATATTCTGCGATCAGCTGCGCGGAGTATGCTTTCGTTGTCGCTACCGCAATTTCCGGCCCGGCCCATGTATACATTACACGGTCTGACTCGCGTGCGATGGAGCTGCCGACCACATTCACAATGCCAAGCGTCAGCGCGCCGCGTTTTTTGGCCTCCCGAAGCGCCGCCAGCGAATCCGCCGTTTCCCCGGACTGGCTGATCACGATTACAAGTGTATCTTTTTCAATAATCGGGTCACGGTAACGGAACTCACTGGCCAGGTCCACTTCCACCGGAATGCGCGCCAGTCCCTCAAACACATATTTTCCCGTAATTCCGGTATGATAAGCCGAACCGCATGCCACAATATGGATCTTGCGCAGCGCCCGGATCTCGTCATCCGTCATACCCAGCTCTTCAATCACAATCTTCCCGTCCTTAATGCGCGGGAGGAGCGTATCGCTTACCGTTTTCGGCTGCTCATACATTTCCTTTAACATAAAATGCTCATAGCCGCCCTTTTCCGCCGCATTGATATCCCATTCGATCTTTTTCGGCTCTTTTTCGATCTCCTCCCCGTCCACATTATAAAAATGAACGGCATCCTCAGACAGCACGGCAATCTCTTCATTCTGGATAAAATAAACTTCCCGCGTATATTTCAGCACCGCCGGCACATCCGATGCGATCAGGCTGCCCTGCGCATTCTGCCCGACAATCAGCGGACTGTCCTTGCGCACCGAATACACCAGATCCGGATGATCCGCAAAAATAATACCCAGCGCATACGATCCCTCTACCCGGTGCATCACCTTCACGATCGCCTCTAACGGATCCCCTTTATAGTAATAGCCAAGCAGCATTGCCACGACCTCCGTATCCGTCTCGGAACGGAACTCAAAGCCTTTTTTCTGCAGTTTTTTCCTCAGCTTCAAATAATTCTCAATAATCCCATTATGCACGACCGCAATCGTTTCATCCTGATTATAATGCGGATGCGCATTATGGTCGCTCGGCGCCCCATGTGTTGCCCAGCGCGTATGGCCGATACCGACCGTCCCCGGCATCGTAACACCGCCATGCGTCTGTTCATCCAGTACCTTCAGCCGGCCGGCCGCTTTCTGCACACGTATTTTCTTTCCGTCATAAACTGCCATCCCGGCCGAATCATACCCCCGGTATTCCAGCTTGGAAAGTCCGTCCAAAAGGATCGGCGCTGCCTGTTTTTTTCCGATATAACCTACGATTCCACACATGTTCTGCTCCTTTTGCTAAAAATCTGTTCGTATCTGTCCGTAATATATTCCCAGCTATAGTATTTTTCAATCCGCTCCCTGGCACGGCTGCCAAGCGCTTCGGCCTCCTCCGCGGACATCCCGTCCGCCCGGTCAATCAAAGCCGCCAGGCTTCCCGTTTCTTTCGTCCAGTAAAGGGCGCTGCCTCCCGCCACCTCCCGGTTAAATCCAACATCCAAAAGCAGGTTCAGCCGGGTGCTGGCAAGCGCTTCCAAAAGGCTCGGGTTCGTCCCGCCGACTTCATGCCCGTGAAAATATCCGTAAGCATGTTCCCGGATCTTTTTCAGCAGTTCCTTATCATACACCGTACCGACAAACCGGATCCTGGGATCCTTGTCAAATCCGGTGCGCTGCCTCAGCTTCTTACAAAAATCGCCGCTGACATCCGTAATCAGCGCAAACGCTTTTTCTGTGGAGGACGCCATAAATTCCCGGATCATCGTCTCATAGTTATTTTCCGGCACAAACCGCCCAACCACAAGATAATAACCATCCTTTTGCAGCCGGTGCTTTTGATACCATGCCATCAGCCCCGGATCATCATCCGCCAGCGCAGATGGGGATGTTTCCGCTCCGTATGCGATAAAAGCCGTCTTTGGATTGTATTTTGCGTATTCTTCCCGGATATACGTCTGCATATTTTTGCTGTCACAGATCAGCAGTCCGGCATGCTTCACCATCAGCCGTTCGGAATATTTCCAGTAACGGCGTATCAGCGCATTCCACTTTGCCCGCAAAAACTCATGCCCGTCCGGATTCACATACAGCTGCCCGCCCATTGCATCAATGCGCCTGCGGAACACTCCCGCCGCCGGGCCGATCCGGCAGGCCAGGATGTAAAAGATGGGATGGCGGATGCGCTTTTTTTTGGCATACCGCGTGAAGTACCGCAGCGCGTCCAGATCATACGCAACTGCCCGGGCAGGCCCTAAGCGCCGCCATGGAAATAGGACACACTCCGCATGATGGCAGCCAAAATGCGCTTTTTGGGGATTATAATCGTTTGGTTCCACGGCGCAGGCTACGTGGTAGCGGATGCCGCTGTCCTGCTGGTATTGCGTCAGTTTGTCTACGAATGTCTCAAATCCGCCGTATTGTGCGGGTATCCCTTTACATCCTATGATAAATACATGCTGGATGTGATGGTCCTGCGGATTTTTTACCTGATTCATAATCTTCACCACCTGTTGGTTCTATCATAACATAATGGCGGGATAATTTCAAATAATATAAAATCTTGCGCAAAGTGGCGTAATTTTGACTTTGGGCGGCAGAGTTGATGTTGTGATGCGTTTTTTGGCTTCCCGAAGGATTTTGATTTGCCAGTGTCGTCCGGTTAGCCACATCCCCTCAGCCCCTGGCCAATCATGCAATCCGTTTATCCCCTTTATTCGACGGAACGCAATTGTTCACTGATGGTATGCCGATTCATATTTTTGACAAACAGCTTAGAAAAAATACACTGCAGGATGAATAGAAGCAGCCCATAGACAAGAACCTGTATACTTGGAAACTTATATGCCATCTCTTCCATCCCAATAAATGCTCCAAAATACTTGCATACAAATACCGAAATCGGAATGCCGGCTATCATAGTAATACCTACGCTTATTACAACATAAATCCCGCTTTCCATAAGAAACATGAAATTAAGCTGCTTTTGCGTCAATCCTATGGAACGCATCACGGACAGCTCCCACCTGCGGGAATTAAAATTTGACAATAACATATTTATGAGATTAATAACAGCAAACAGCAAAATAAATAGAGAAATCCTCTGCACCCCTCCCCAAATCAGATTCATTTGAGCTTGAAGGTAGGATACTTCTGTTTTAAACGAACATATGGAGATATTTTTGTCATAAACTAAATCCGTTAATTTTTTCTGCATTTCCTCCTTAGAGTCTTCCGCAGTAATAATTTCCCACGAGTATTCAAAATTTTCTGTTTCAGGAAACATTTCTTGTGCCAGATCCTTTGTAATCATGACATTAGCTCCATCTTCACTTTTGAATCCATCGGATCTCCCTACATATGCCGCATCAAAAAAACCTGCAATGACCACATCTGTTTTGTTCTTTCCCAGCTTCAGCGTAGCATGGTCGCCGACTGATACCGGCCTTATTTCTTGTACAATATCCACCAGAAGAACCTCATTTTTATCCTGCGGCAGATTTCCTTGTACCAGATACCGGCTTATAAAATCCTCCCGGCCTTCATATGCCCCGCGATTAGAAATAATATCACATAATCCTTCCACAGAAAGCCCTTCTGCTTTTAAGTCACACTCGCCCGCACTTTCTCTGATTGAAAGGACCTGATTGCTGCCAGATGCAGATATTATTTTTTGTTCCAGCTCTTTTGTCAGCGGATTATCCTTTAATATTTGTTCAGGATCGTTGACATAGATTCTATAAGATCCTCCATTTTTGAACATTTTTGTCCGTACATTTTGTTCTGCTGAAAATGAAACCTCCATAGAAGCAGCCACAAGCATAAGTACTCCGCTAAAAACCAATGATATCATCGTTCTGACGGTCTTTTTTTATCACGGCCAATATTCATGATTGTCAGCCAAAATGGAGACATTTTTTTATAGCTTTTTCTTTTCTTAGCAGAGTTATTTTGATAGCCAACATATTTTTGTGCTTCTATCGGAGAGAGATTTGTTATGAATTTGACCGGCTTAGCTGTTGCAAACATAACCATACCGGCGCAAATAAGGAATACCAGCACAGAGATACTGAAAATACTGATAAAATCAAATCCATCCGTAATCCGGCTGCTCCCCAGCCCCGTCCCTATGAGATCTCCTGCCAAAATCCCTGCCGGAGCCCCGCATAATACTAAAATCACATTTTCTAGTTTTATAATATCTTTCAACTGTTTTTTCGTAGTCCCAACTACGCATAGCTGTCCATAACTGCGGATATTTTCATTTATGGACATATAGAAAACACTCTGAATCACAACAACACCCGCGAATAAAACAATCATTGTGATGCAAAAAAAGAGTACCACCGTTCCCATAGATACTTCTTTGCTATTGTTAAAATACAAAGCACTGTAGTCATAGGTTGTATCCAAATCATGTGCAATCTGCACACCACGCTCTTTTAATTCCTCATTTGAAACTGCATCAGCATTTTTAAAATGAACATATGCCGTATAAGATGATGGATTGTAATACGGGCTGCCCTCCAAAAAATCTTTCGTTATATATAATGAATATTTACTTTCATCCGCAGTCGTATAAGAAACGATTCCGGTTAATTTAAATGTAACTTGTTCCTGGCCAACCTGAAGAAGAAGTTCATCATCAATCGCACAATCCGGAGCATATTTTTTAAGGTACCCTTCGCTCGCAACAATTTCATTTCCACTTTCCGGCAGTCTTCCATCTAATAATCGATACTGATTTCGGCTTATATAATATGTATTTTCATCATAATAGTCTATCGAAATACTTACGTTGTCCTCATTCACTTCTTCAATCAAATGATTGATAATTGCAACCCTCTCAACATCAGGATATTTTTTTAACGTTTCAATTTTCTGTTTAGACATATTATGAAATAAAACTTCAAATGTATCATGCGAAAGATTTTTTTGAGAATGATAAATCGCAGAGACCATAGCCCCGCATAAAGATAATAAAAAAGCTGCTAAAAAAATTGCAATTATAATCATAATATTCCGCCGCTTTTGTACCAAAATTTCCTGTAAAGCTATTTTATGTATCATATTTTTTTTCGGCCTTCGAATCATCTTGCCAACCCCTTTCCCGAAACCGTTATTAATTCCTGAACTTACCATCTTCTATCCGCACAATTCTTTCCGCTAAATCTGCTATTTTATCATTGTGTGTAATCATCACCACAGTCTGTTCAAATTTTCTGCTCGTTTTTTTTATTAATTCCAAAACATCCTGACTGGTTCTGCTGTCAAGATTTCCGGTCGGTTCATCCGCGAGCACGATTGCCGGCTTGGAAAGCAATGCTCTTGCTATGGCAACACGCTGCTGCTGTCCTCCGGATAACATATTGGGCATATGATTAAGTTTTTCTTCCAAACCAAGCAGATCAATAATTTCACCCATAAATCCCTGATCAACCGTTTGTCCGTCTAATTCTATTGGCAAAACTATATTTTCATAGACATTCAGCATTGGTATGAGATTATAATTTTGAAAGATAAAACCTATATTTCTTCTTCTGAAAATTGTAAGCTGCTCATCGTTTAATTCTGACAGATCCTTCCCATTCACTTTTACTTCCCCTGATGTAGGGATATCTAAACCACCGAGCATATTTAACAGCGTTGATTTTCCGCTTCCTGATGTACCGACAATGGCTACAAACTCTCCCTTTTCAACGCTGAAGTCTATTTGATCCAACGCTTTTGTAATGTATGGCTGGCCACCATAGTATTTTTTCAGATTTATTGGATTGTCGATCCTATGAAACAGCGAATTACGGTCTACAATTTCGAGCATGATACAATGGAAGAGTATTCTTTTTCTGACAAGATAAAAGCTGGGATATATGATGATTTTGAGATTGACTTTTCAAAGATAAATTTAGAATAATTGCGGTAAAGAAGAATCCCTCGACTGTGTTGCACCACGGTTAAGGGATTCTTTTTTGTTCACATAAAACTATCGGATCTTTTTGGCTTGCTGTGATTCCTGCTTCCGATCATCTCCGCCTGTCCGTTAATCCGCCAATGCAGCCGTAATAATCGCCATCGAATAAACCTCCGAAGCATTACATCCTCTGGAAAGATCATTGATCGGCGCGTTCAGCCCAAGCAAAATCGGGCCGTAAGCTTCAAAATGCCCCAGGCGCTGCGCAATTTTGTACCCGATGTTTCCCGCATTAATATCCGGGAAAATAAACGTATTGGCATGTCCAGCAACCTCCGATTCCGGGCACTTGGTACGCGCTACGCGCACCGAAACGGCTGCGTCAAACTGCAGCTCCCCTTCGATCGGAAGATCCGGATATTTCGCCTTTGCCTTTTGCGCTGCATTACGCATCTTATCCACATCCTCGCCTTCCCCTGACCCAAAGGTGGAATAGCTTAAGAACGCAACCTGCGGGTCGATGCCGAAGATTCTGGCGCATTCTGCGGTCTCGCCTGCAATTTCTACAAGCTGGTCTTCGGTTGGTTTAATATTGATCGCACAGTCCCCCATTGCCAGCACTTCATTATCCCCCGTTGCAGAAGGCCGTACAAGAATAAAGCAGGACGATACGATGCTGTTTCCCGGTTTTGTCTTGATCAGCTGCAGCGCCGGACGTACGGTATCAGCGGTGGAGTAAGTCGCACCGCCTAATAATGCATCCGCCAGCCCCATTTTTACGAGCATGGCGCCGAAATAATTAGTCTGTGACAGTATCTTTCTTGCCTCTTCAGGCGTGACCCCTTTGGATTTGCGAAGTTCACAGAACTTATCTACCATAGCATCCATATCGGCATACTTTTTCGGATCAATAATTTCTGCCCCGCGGATATTAAAGCCGCTTTCCTCTGCCGCATCATAGATTTCCTCTTCATCCCCTACTAAAATCGGATGCAGGAAATAGCTTGCCAGTAATCTGGATGCCGCCTCCAGAATACGCGGATCATTTCCTTCTGTAAAAACAATTTTCTTCGGACTCTTTTTTAAGATGTTGATCATCTGTCCAAAACCAAACATAAAACTCTCCTCCTAATCTCTTTTTACAGCAATTTGGATTTTTGCTGTGTTGTTTTCGGTCGCTTCATATGATATACATATTCTTCCATTTCTATTAAAACACTATCCAAAAAAGAAATCAATCCTTATTTTAATATGTTTTTCATTCAAAACATGGCAGAAGGTAAGCGGTCAGATTAGGTGTTTGATTGCTTTTGGAATTGACATTGTGTTGCGTTTTTGGCTTCCCGAAAGAGATTGATTGGCCAAGGGATGTGGCTAACCATAATTTTTCGGGAAGCCAAAAAATGCAGCACAATGTCAATTTTGCCATTTTGCGCAAAAATCGTTGTTAAGTTCCTAAAGCGCCTGCAATTACAAAACTGCCGTCACCATCTATCATCTCCCCCTTCCATAAATCATCCCTTTTCTTCTCCAATCCGCAGTCCGTTTCTACAATCTTCCATTCCCCGTCCAGCGCCACCCGCAAGTCTGTGTTTCTGATGTGGAGGCGGCTCTGTTTTTGAGACAGAAAATAATACGCATATGTTTCGCCTTCCCCAACTTCCCCTGCATCCTGCACATCTTCAGCATGATCAGGCATATCATCCGTTTCGCTATGGCCCGTTTCGCTATGATCCATTTCGCTGTGATCCGTTTTGCTATAACCTGTTTTATAAGTATCCGCTCTGTAATGATCCGGCAGCAATATATAATTCCCGGCGTTCTGCCGTTTCTGCGTCTGCACCACTGCCCGGACCGTTGCTTTCGCCGGTATCGTAACCGTTGCCATCGCATACACGACCCTGGTCTCTCCAAACATCCGCTCAAAGACTTCCGTCAGTTCCGCGTTCTCGTAACGCTGCATCAGTACACGGTAAAAATCGTCTTCCTCACTGATCATGGTTAGCACACGAAAGGCCGCGTCCTCATCCATGTATTCTGGAAGCTTTGCGTCATACAACCCCTGCCCGTAATCCTGGCGCAACTTCCTTGCTGCATCCTTGCTGCATAAACGCAGTGCATCTGCATAAGACATTTCTTTGCAGCTCATGCTGCACGTCACGCCTGCTATTTTTTCTTCGCAGTCCAGATTTGTGTAATACCCAGGCTCCGGGTCGCCTTCTATTTCTCCGGTTACTATCAGCAGCAGCTGTTTTTCTTCCTCCGGAATAAAAAAGCAATAATTCCTGCTGCCGTCTTCTCTCTGAAAAGAGTGGTCAAATCCATACGTAATTACATCTGCCTGCGCACCGTTTACCGTAACGCCGATGACGCCTGACGCATTCGCTGCGGCTGTTTCTTCCTGCACTTTTATATCGGTAAACGTATAGACACGCACGCTGCGGCTCCAGTCTGCCTCTTTTGCAAGCGCCTGTTCCTGGTAGTCGGTTTCCTCTGTAAAAATCTGGCGGTAGTCCTCGACCGATGCAGGCCCGGATGCGTTTGCTGCGCGGTATGCCCGGATGCTTTCTCCGATGCCGTATGTAACTGCTGCCTGCTCCCGGCCTTTGATCTGCAGAATATTTCCTTCCATGGTAAATGCGCGGTTTAGTGTCGTCACAAACGGATATACAAGCTGCAGTGTTTTATCCTGTTTGGATGTATTTTTTATCTGATAGATGTCTGCTACCTGGAGCAGCGGCTGTATCTCATCCCCCTGTCCCTGTGTCTGCACAGAAGCTTTGAGCGTACGGCTGACTTTCAGCTTCTGTGTATCTCCGGTGGCTGTCAGCGGGAACACGGGCCCTTCGTAAGCATCGTCGCGTACAGGCAGCATCGGTGCGTCTCCTGCAGGCTTGCTTTCTGCCTCAGATTCTTTGGAGCCTGCGTCAGATGCGATTCCATCCGTTCCGTACGGATCCTTCTGCGCCTGGCCTGCCTGCAGGCTGGTATTTTCTTTTGCATCTTCTTTCATATCCGCGCTGCCTTCTGTATCTGCAGCCTGATCCATCATAACAACTTCTTCCTCTGTGATCTGCCCGGCCCCGTCCGAAGCATCGTCCAGGCTGCCGCTCATCTGAATGCCATAATCCCGGCCCGTATCAATAAAATGCCGTACGACATAACCTGCGCCTGCCAGAACCATACACAGGCATGCGGCAACCGGCAGATACTTGAGATAGCCATGCCGGTTCCTGCTTCCTTCCTGATGCCGGCCTGCTTCCTGGATCCGGCTGCTGTCTGTTTCCCGCACAGCAGCCGGATCCTGCAGATGCGGATCCTCGTCCGCCTGTTCCGCCCGGACTGCTGCCGGAAAGCTGTCCGGTTCCTGCGCTGCTTCCTGTACCATTTGATCCGGAATCTGCCCGATCGCCTCAAACAGACGTTCTCCTGCGTTCTTTTTCATACCACGATCCCTTCCTTTTCCAAATATGCTTTCAGTTTATTCCTGCTGCGCATCAGGGAAGATTTTACCTTGCTTTCGCTCATTCCATAGTGATCCGCAATCTGCCCGATGCTGTCCGCATACCAGTACCGGCGTACAAAAATAATTCTGGCATCGGCGGAAAGGCCGGCAAGGAACTGGCTGACTGCATCCGTGATCACGATCGTATCTGTCCTTGTATCCTCGCTGCCGAAATCTGCGATACATTCCTCCAGTTCTTCAAAAATAACGTCCATGCATCCTCCTCCCCGCTTGGAAGCCCGGCTTCGCCGGTACCGGTCCAAAGACAGGTTCCTTGTGATCTTTCCTAAAAACGCCTGGAAAAACTCCGGCCGCTTCGGCGGGATCACTGTCCATGTCTTAAACCAGGTATCATTGACGCATTCTTTGGAATCCTCTTCATTTTTTAATATATTGTGTGCGATGCAATAACAAAAAGACCCATATTTCTGATTCGTCTGCCGGAGGGCTTCCTCATCCCGCTGCCAGTACAATTCTATTATTTTTTCATCCTCCATGTATGTCTCCCCTTATTTGGTATACTGCCTGCTCACATCCTATAACGCAAATTCCAGCCCTGCGGTTGCTTTGTCCGGCAAATAAAAAAGGCCCCGCAGTTGCTTTGCCCGGCAAATAAAAAAAGGCCCTGCGGTCTGCCAACCTGTTATCTGCCGTACAAACCAATAGCCTTTTTCCTTACAGCCGTTTCTGGCTTTTGTCATCCAAGCGCTTCCTTGCAGCCGTTTTGGGCTTTCATCATCCAAGCGCTTCCTTGCAGCCGTTTTGGGCTTTTATAATCCAAGCGCTTCCATCAGCATCCCCACCGTATCATCATCCGGCAGCATCACGACTCTGCCAACCGCATGCGTCTGTTCTCCGCCTTCATCCAGCAGCTGGAACTGCGTCTCTACCCAGACAGCCTGGCCGGCCACCGGGTCTGGCTCCTGCTGTTGGTCGCCAAGGCTGATCTGCTGCTGGTCCATCACAAACAGATACGGAGACACAAAAATCCGCATACCCGTATACTTTCCAACCGCCTTCATATACGCGGCCGACAGCATATTTGCAAATTCCGTAACCGAAGTAAACGCTATTTCATCCGTATACAGCCCTTCTCCCTCTTTACGGCGCCCCGTCATTTTTTCCACGACATCATACACAAAAGAACGGTCTAAAATAAACAGAACGGCCCCTTTCATCGGCTTTGCAAAGCGCATCCAGATACCTGCCTGATCCTGCCCGACATTCGCAAGCAGTGTCTGGTCCGATACTTCCGTTACCGGAACTACATTCGGCGCCGCCAGCTCCACACGCACCCCAAGTATCCTGCCAATCGTAATGCTTGCCATGCCGACGCCCACGTTGCCCAGCTCATATAAAGCGTCCTGTACATCTTCATCCAGTTTTCCATCCTGGTCAAACAGCTTCATCTTAACGCCCCCACTTCCGTATCTCTTTTTTGCAGCCTACACGCCAAGCACATGATTGACAATCTTGATAAACTGCTTTTCATCAAACGGCTTTACGATAAAATCCTTCGCCCCTGCTTTTAACGCATCCATAATAATCAGGTCCTGGCCGATCGCTGAATTAATGACGATCGACGCCTCCGGGTCAATGGCCAGCAATTTTTTTAACAGCGTCAGATCCGTATTATCCGGAAGCGTAATATCCAAAAGAGTCAGATCCGGCTTCTGCTCCTGAAACTTTACCAGCGCGTCCGCCGCCGTCGCCGCTTCAATAATATGATCATAACCCCCGTTTTGCAGCGCCTTTTTCGCAATCACCCTGGCAAATTTTGCATCATCCACGATCAGAATCAGATTTTCCATATTCGTTCCTCCCTCATTTACGCAATCCAAAGCCTGCCGACTCCATTGCCTGTTTCTGCTGTTCTTCTCTCCTGCGCTGGCTGATCCCTTTCGGCTCTTCTGCCAGGCACCGCTCATACTCCGCCACCGGCAGCGGACGGTAAAAATAATACCCCTGTGCGCTGCGGCACCCGATCGACAGCAGATATTCCGCCTGTTCCAGCGTCTCCACACCTTCTACAATCACATCCAGCCCAAGCTTTCTTGCCATATCCACAATCGACCGCAAAATCACCATCCCGCGCCAGTCTTCCGTGGAAGGCGGCAAAAATTTTAAGTCGATTTTCAATACATCAACCGGAATCTCCCGCAGGGAATTTAACGAGGAATAACCGCTGCCGAAATCATCCATCAGCACATGGAACTGATTCTCCTGCAGCAGCCTGGCCAGGTTATACAGCTGCATATTATCGGATACAAACGCGCTCTCCGTCAGCTCAAACGAGATCAGGTCATGCGGTACCTCATACGCTTTGACACATTCCTGGATCTGTTCCAACAGATTCGGGTTATACAGGTCCGTCCGGGACACATTTACGGAAATCGGATAAGCCGGCCTGCCCTCATCCAGCCATTTGCGGATCAGCTGGCAGGATTTGCGCATAATATAATCATCCAGCTCCGCAATAAACCCGTTTTTTTCAAAAATCGGAATAAATTCACCCGGCGAAATCATGCCCTGCGACGGATGCAGCCAGCGCACCAGCGCCTCCGAACCGATCATCCTGCCCGTTTCCATATCACACTTCGGCTGCAGGTAAAGCTGGAACTGCTCGGTTTCCAGCGCATGCTTCATTTCAGATACAATCATCTGCTCCGCAATCTCTTTTTTGCGGATTGCATTATCATAATACGCGATATGCTGTACATAACTGTTTTTCACCGTCCGCTGCGCCGAAGCCGCACGGTCCATCAGCGTGGACACCGGGACATGCCCGCTGCGGTCTTCCTCACAGGTAATATAGACGCCGAACGACATCACCATATCAAACTTAAGCGGATACGCCCGCAAAGACGTCTGGATAAAATCCATCAGTTCCCGGACATCATCTGCGTCCGCCGGGATACACACGCAATAGATATCCGAAGAAATCCTGCAGTAGGTACCGTATTCCAGGATCGGCCCCGCCCACTCCTGAATCTTTACCCCGACATAGCGCAGGACATTATCCCCTTCCTTTGTCCCGTACATCTGGTTAATAATGCGGAATTTATCAATATCCATACGGATAAACGCATAACTGCCGTCCGGCTGCGACCGGAGCATTTCGCCCGTCATCTGCATAAAACTGTCCAGGTTCGGCATATGGGTCAGCGGATCTTTCGCCAGCAGGAATTTCAGCTTGCGCACCGTCTCCAGCTCCTGCTCGGCATTTGTAAACATCACCAGCACCCGCTCTTTCTCCCCCGCAGCATCCCCGTAACAAATCAGGCTGACGCGGAACCATTCATAATCATGCGCCTTGACATAAAAACGCGCATCCATATTCCGCCGCTCGCCGGCCTTAAGGCTGGAAAAGTCAAAAAAATCCTGAACCACAGCAAGATCCTCCTTAAGCGCCACCCGTTTAAAATCCCTGTGTCCAAGGTCTTTTTCCTTCTGCCAGTCCCCGTACACATGTTCGCGCTGCGTAGGATCAATATAGCATTGTTTTGTTTTAAAATTATATTCTACGATAAAGGAATGTGTCTGTTCCAGTATCCCGCTGCCCCTTAACAGCTCTGCCTCATTCTGGCGGTCCTGCCCTGACAGCTGCCGGTCCCCGCGGCTTTCCTGACCATTTTCCATGCTGTCCCTCCTCGTATGTTGCGCCAAGTACTGCTTTATGCAAAATACCTGGATTGTTTTGCACAAAGCAAATCTTTTTTGGCAATAATCTACCATAAATTTTAGCACCAGAGGGATGCAATGTCAATAAACTGTTGCCGGAAACCAGGATTTCCGCCTGTCCGCATGGACTTTCCAGTCAGAATTATGTCTGTGCTGTCTGCCTTTCCAGTCAGAAACATCCGCTATTGTCATTATTTGTCTTTAGTATAGTCGTATTTAATGTAATTATCAATTATATTTTCGTATATAATACGATTTTTTGGAGAATATATTTTCAGATCCGCGAAAATTCATACATAAAAAGATTTTTTTGAAAGGCAACCTTTTAATAGTAAAATTAACAAAAGGAGATTATTTTATGAATCAATTTGGAGACCGTTTACGGGAATTAAGGGAGGAGCGGGACTTAAAGCAGCGGGACGTCGCAAAAGACCTTTATATCAGCAACAAAGTCCTTTCCAGCTATGAACGCAATGTCGCTTTTCCTTCCATAGACCTGTTTAAAAAAATATGTGAATACTATAATGTTTCCGCCGACTACCTGCTTCAGATCGAAGTCAAAAAGGAAGAAGAGCCTGCCAATGACACTTCCCGGCTTGTCGCACTGACCCCGCGTCAGGCACAGCTGTTATCGTATTATGAGCGACTCAATGTTGAGAACCAGGATGCCGTGCGAGGGCTTATGGTGCTGTACTATAAAGAACAGCAGCGCAAACAAAGCCGGATGAATTTTAAGAAAAATGATGATAAAAATCCATAAAAAAGCGACTGGCTTCCATCGTTAGCCGATGACAACCGCAGTACCAGGAACTGTCCGTCCATAAGCCTGCAGCCTGAAACAATGTTTTATCGTCGCCAGACGTTTGCAGCTAATTTTCCGACAGTTCCTGTGAGCCGCACACAGCGCTGCTGCCGCGGTTTTATTTCTGTGAGGAGGCATCTTGGATCCAGTAAAAAGACTGTGTTATTTCACAGTAATCTTCATTTTTACTGTTTTTGCCGTTCCGTTTTTCAAGGTCACTTTTGCTTTCACAGTTACAGTGCCCGCTTTTTTTGCGGTAATCTTTCCGGATTTGGAAACTTTCACTGCTGTGTTTTTCGGAACTGTATACGTAATGGATTTTACATTTTCCTGATTTAGTTTGCTGCTCAGTGCAAGCTTAACTGATTTTCCTGGTTTGATCGTTGCAGAAGCTTTCTTTACCGCAACCGTCTTAAGGATCTGCCTGTTCACTTTCGCAGCTTCCGCCGGGGACATCAGCTGGTAGGTCGCGTTCTTAGACATGGGCATCCGCTTTTAGTTTGTATTTCGTCCTCCCGCTTTGGTCTTTTACCGTAAGCGTCACTGCCAGGCTGTCTTCACCAGCCGCTTCTTTCAGCTGGGCAATCACTGCACCGGTAAGGGATACCTTGCTGCCGCTGATTGTCTTGGAAACTGCCGCAGACGCCGCGGTTGTTTTTCCGCTGCCGCGATATGCTGGCAGTCATCAAAGCTCTTTTTCTTCAGGATACCAAATCAATGAATTTCTCCGCCGGCTCCACCGTATCCTCATCCGTGTGAACCAGATGGTACTGGAGCTGTTTCAGTAGTGTACTGTTCCTTTCTGTTACAGATTTTTAAGCCCGCCCTTGCAGGACTGCCAAAGTCTGCAAGGGCGGGCTTATGATTTCAGAATATCTGCTTTCCTCCGCCTATTCTTTTCCGCTTCCTACTACCGCTTTACGGATCAGGTCTACCGGGATCATGGTTGCACCCAGGATCACGACAGTCACCCATCCGGTAATCCCAAACGGTTCGCAGCTGAACATATTTCCGATCCATGTAAACAGCGGGAACGGGATCAGCGCTGCATTTACGATCAATGCCTGCACCAGAATAATTGCGAAAAATACCTTCATAAATCCGGTGTTTTCATTCAACCCTTTAAAAATCGCAAAGGAGTCATCCCTGACATTAAATCCGTTAAATAACGCGCTTACAATAAACAGTACGAAGTATCCGGTCAGATGCTGCTCTTCCTTTGCAAACAGGCCGATAAAAAACGGATGTTTCAAATATACAAAACTCAGCGCCGTCAGCCAGGCGCCCATGGTTACAATCTGCGCCATCATCTTTTTGCTGACAATGCTCTCATCCCTGCGCCTTGGTTTTTCAGTCATATATTTCTCAAGCGCTGGTTCGTTGCCGAGCATAATCGCGCCCAGGCTGTCCATAACAAGGTTGACGAATAACAGGTGCGTTACTTTTAACGGCTCTTCCACGCCGAGGAACGGCGCGATGGCGCTGACAATAACTGCCGCCACGTTAATCACCAGCTGGAATTTGCAGAATTTTAAAATGTTGTGGTAAATCGTCCGCCCGTACCAGATCGCATCTTTGATTGATTTAAAGTTGTCATCTAAAATAACGATCTTGCCGGCTTCTTTTGCGGCTTCAGTACCGCTGCCCATCGCAAATCCCACGTCCGCCCGCTTAAGGGCAGGGGAATCATTCACGCCGTCGCCGGTCATGCCGACTACCAGGTTCATTTCCTGACACAAGCGCACCATTCTGGATTTATCGGTCGGAAGCGCACGTGCTATGACGCGGATATCCGGAATGATTTTCTTGACTTCCTCATCGGACATTTCATTTAACTGCGCCGAAGATAGCGCACGATCTTGATCGCTTTTTAAAAGCCCGGCATCTTTGGCGATCGCAACGGCCGTTTCGAGACGGTCGCCGGTAATCATAACAACCTGGATACCTGCTTCCTGTACCTGATGGATCGCTTCCCTGGCTTCCGGCCTGACATCATCGCGGATACCGACCAGCCCGATAATCACAAGGTCGTCATGGATCTTATTTTCTTCCATCGGCTTATGCGAATAGCCAAATGCCAGAACCCGCATTGCTTTGGATGCAAGCTCATCGATTTTCTTATTTAAAGCCGCCTGGTCGATTGCTTTTTCATTGCCGCCGTCGTCTAAAAAGCTCACCGCCTGTGCAAGCAGTTTTTCCGGCGCCCCCTTGTAAAAGGTCCTGCCCACGGAATCGATCCTGGCCTGGCTGAATTTATTGGCGGAGTTAAAACCCTGGCTTGCTGTAATCACAAGACCCTGATCAGCATTTACCGCGTTAAATGCTTCCTCGCCCATAAATTTCATCAGCGCCTGGTCTGTCGCGTTGCCGCCGATCACCTGATGGGAAGCGTCAAATAACGACTGCGTATTTTTACCGATGGCCAGATCCAGCATCTTTTTCACTTCTGTATGGCTGCCCAGCTCCGGAATCGGAATGGATGCCCCGTCCGCGGTAAAGAAATCCACGACTTCCAGCCTTCCTTTTGTAATCGTCCCCGTCTTATCGCTGAACAGGATATTCAAAGAGCCCGCTGTCTCGATTCCTTCTGCTTTCCTTACCAGTACGTTATGGTCCAGCATCTTGCTCGTATTCTGCATCAGCACAAGCGAGATCATAAGAGGCAGGCCTTCCGGCACGGCACAGACAATAATTACAACCGCCAGCGAAACCGCACGGATCACATCCTGCAGAATTGTCTGAATACTGTTGTCAAAATAAGCGGAAACCCCGCCTGCCAGGGAAATAAAATGTGCAAAGTATAAAATGGAGATCGCGATCGCACCGATATAGCCAAATGTGGATATCTGTTTTGCCAGCTTCGCCAGCTTCACCTTTAGCGGCGAATCCGGCTCGTCTTCCTGCATTTCCTCAGCCATCTTGCCCATCATCGTCTTTAAGCCCACTTTGCGGACATCCAGCACGCCTTCTCCGTCGAATACAACCGCGCCGCGGAACAAGGAATGCGCATCCACAAACGTATCCCCGGTAATGTCCTCTGGAAGCTGAAAGCTTTCTTCCGCTTCGGTCTTTTTGCACTCCTCCGCTTCCCCGTTAAGCGCGGAATTGTCCACCCGTAGGGAACCGGAGACCAGAATACCGTCTGCCGGAATCTTGTTGCCAGACTGCAGCAGCACTTTATCCCCAGTCACCACATCGTCCACATCAATAACCGTGACCACGCCATTGCGGTATACTTTACATTCATCCTTTTTCGTACTGTCTTTGAGTTCCCTGTACTTTGTATCGCTTGCCACGCCTGTTTTCGCTGACACAAAGGCTACAATCAGCACTGCCACAATCGTCCCTAACGGCTCATAGATCTCTGCATATCCAAAGCAAAACATGACAATCATAAGCGCCGCGATCGCCAGCAGCACCCGGATCATAGGGTCTTCAAATGTTTCCTTGAACTCGTCCCAGAAGGTCGTCGGTTCGGAATCCGGAATTTCGTTGGATCCGTATTTTTTTCTGGACGCTTCCGCCTCCTGATCGGTCAGCCCGTTATATTTCATAAGTAATAATTCCTCCAGTTTCTTCTATACAGTAGTTACTGCCCTATGCATAGATTTCTGCAAAACCCAAAAAGCCCTGTCTGCCGCTATAAGCTGCGGGTTTCAGAATCATATGAAGTCCTGTGATGACGCTGCAGCATAGGCTTGTTTTCCCATGGACAGTAACCTGTGATATCTATATTGTTGCTGCAATCACGCAATTTTATACACCTATTTTATGCCAGCGTGATCCCGCAGTTTTATCCTGTGATGAATTTTGCACGATACCTACACATATCTGTTCGCAAGCTCCCCAAGGCCCGGGTCTGTCGTCCCCTGGCCGACGGCGCTGAATTTCCATTCGCCGTTATGGCGGTAGATCTCGCCGAAGATCATGGCTGTCATGCCGGAATAATTGTCGGTGAGGTTATATTTACACATTTCGCTGTTATTGCGCTGGTCTACCAGACGGATAAACGCGTTCTGGATCATACCGAAATGCTGTTTGCGCTGCACGGCCTGGTAAATGTTGACTACTATCACAATACGGTCATACTCAGCCGGAATCTGGCCAAGATCCACCAGAATCTGTTCATCATCGCCGTCACCGGCCCCGGTCAGGTTATCGCCCATATGCTGGACCGCGCCTGTCTTGTGGCCGAGGTTTCCAAAATAAATAATATCGCTCTTATCACAAAGCCTGCCGTTTTTTAGCAGCAGCGCAGACGCGTCGCAATCAATCGGCTTTGGCTTCGATGCAAAAAACCCGCCTTTTGCCTTCTGCGCTTCATCCCAGCCAAGGCCGACCATCATTTTGGAAAGACCTGCATGTTCTTTTGATAAGCTGACCTTCTGGCCCTTTTGCAAACTTACTGACATAAAAATGCCTCCTTTATTCTACTTCCACTCCATACTGCGCACAGAGCGCTGCCAGGCCGCCCTGGTAACCGCTGCCAATTGCGTTAAACTTCCACTCGCTGCCGTTTTTATATACTTCACCGAATACCGCAGCCGTCTCAATGGAAAAATCTTCGCCCAGGTCATAACGCAGCATTTCTTCGCCGGTATCTTCATTATAGATACGGATAAACGCATTGTTGATCTGCCCGAAATTCTGACGCCTCTTTTCCGGCTCGTAGATCGTTACCGTAAAAGCAATCTTTGTAATATTTTCCGGCACTTTGGACAGATCAATCTTAATCTGCTCATCATCCCCCTCGCCGGCCCCGGTCAGGTTATCGCCTATATGCTCCACACTGCCGGACGGATGCTTTAGATTTCCGAAAAATACAAAATCCTCCTGCCTGGATACCCTTCCGGCATCTGTCAGCAAAAACGCTGCCGCATCCAGGTCAAAATCCCCGCCGGTATCGAACTGGTTCACATCCCATCCCAAGCCGACCACAACATTTTTCAGGCCTGGATTTCCTTTGGTAAGGCTTACCTTCTGTCCTTTTTGCAAACTCACTGGCATTTTTCTACCTCCTAAGCCACTTCTATTCCATAATGCGCACAAAGCGCCGCCAGGCCGCCCTGGAAGCCGCTTCCGATCGCGTTAAATTTCCATTCCCCGTTATGCCGGTATAATTCACCAACAACAACGGCCGTTTCAATCGAAAAATCCTCCCCGAGGTCATACCGGATCAGTTCCGTATTGGTCGCTTCATCCACAATCCGGATAAACGCATTGGATACCTGTCCAAAATTCTGCCTTCGGACATCGGAATCATAGATCGTAACCGTAAACGCCACTTTTTCCACATTTGCCGGGATTTTTGTCAGATCAACTTCAATCTGCTCATCATCCCCTTCACCGGCCCCGGTCAGATTATCGCCCATATGCTTGATGGCGCCGCTTGCATGCTCCAGGTTGCCGTAGAAGACAAATTCCTTTTCCGTCGGGCATTTTCCATTCGCGCCAACCATAAACGCCGCCGCGTCCAGGTCAAAATCCGCCCCGGAATCAAACGCATTCACATCCCATCCCAGGCCGACCATAATGTTCTTTAAGCCTGGATTGCCTTTTGTCAGATCTACTTTCTGGCCTTTTGATAAATTAATCGGCATAATTAGTTCCTCCTATTTTGATGAAAATTAACAAAAAATGCTAGTTTCTATTCTATCACAGTTCTTTGGGGCTGTCACTAAGATTTTTACGACAGATGGGGGAGTGGCTGCGCGAACGACTGGCCGAAGCCGGTGTTATCATAAAAAAGAACAGTCGCGAAAGAACCATCCATTCCTCCGCGGCCATTCCTCACCCGAATCCATAATCACCATGGACCCTTCCATCAAAGGATCCCCGCAAGACAGAATACCCTACTGCGCCCCTGCCTGCTTCCTTGCCTCCTGGCAAAGCTGTGTAATTTTCTCAAAATTCCCTTCAGTAATATCGCTTTTTTTGCACACCCAGCTTCCCCCAACCGCAAAAATAGCCGGAGTCGCTACAAATTCAGCAATGTTTTCCGTATTTACACCGCCGGTCGGAATAAACTGCATGTCCGTAAACGGCGCTGCCAGATTCGTGATTGCTTTCAGCCCGCCATAGACATTTGCAGGGAAGAATTTTACTACCCGCAGCCCCAGCTTGCGTGCCGCCATAATCTCTGTCGGCGTTACACAGCCCGGTGTAACATTAATATCGTTCTCGATGCACCATTTTACCGTCTCTTCGTCAAACCCCGGAGATACGATAAATTTTGCGCCTGCTTCCACGGACTCTTTGGCCTGGTCGATATTTAACACCGTACCTACGCCAACAACCATATCCGGACATTCCTTTGCCACATTGCGGATACTGTCCAGCGCTGCCGCTGTGCGCAGTGTGATCTCCATAACGTTAATGCCGCCTGCCAGCAGCGCTTTCGCTGTCGGTACCGCGTCCTTTGCATCTTCAATTACAACAACCGGAACAACGATTGACTGTTTCATGCTGTCCATTACACTCATTTTAAAATTTCCTCCTGCTTATCTGAATTTATTGTCTGCCCGGCAGAATTATCTCTGCACCCTGGCGCCGGCGCCGCCCATCACTGCTTCTACTTCTTTTTTGTTCACCATTGTCGTATCGCCAGGCGTGGTCATTGCCAGCGCGCCATGGGCCGCACCGTAATTTACAGCCTGCTCTGCGTCCTGCGTCGTAATCAGGCCATAGATTAATCCGGACGCAAAAGAATCACCGCCGCCGACACGATCCATAATTTCAAGGCCGTTATAATCTTTTGCTTTATAAATCTCGCCATCTGCCCAGCAGATTGCGCTCCAGTCATTCACCGTCGCCGTCTGCACCTGGCGGAGCGTTGTGGCAACCGCTTTAAAATTCGGGTATGTCTTTGCCGCTTCGTTGATCATCTTTTTATAGCCGTCCAGATTCAGCGTCTTTAAGTTTTCATCATTTCCTTCAATTTCAAATCCAAGGCACGCGGTAAAATCTTCTTCATTTCCGATCATAACATCTACATATTTCGCGATCTCCTTGTTGACTTCCTGTGCCTTTTCCAGCCCTCCGATCGCATTCCACATGGATGGGCGGTAGTTCAGGTCATACGATACCATCGTGCCATATTTTTTCGCAGTCTTAATCGCCTCCAGCACAGTCTCGCACGACTGCTCGGATAAAGCAGCGTAAATCCCGCCTGTATGCAGCCAGCGCACACCAAGCTCCCCAAAAATATGTTCAAAATCAAAATCCTGCGGGGTAGCCTTTGCGATTGCCGTATTGGCACGGTCCGAGCACCCAACCGCACCGCGGATGCCAAACCCGCGCTCTGTAAAGTTAATGCCGTTGCGGCAAATCCGTCCGATGCCGTCCGTCTTCATCCATTTGATCAGAGAAGTGTCCACACCGCCCTGATTGATAAAATCCTCCATCAGCATACCAACTTCATTATCTGCAAAAGCGGTAATCACTGCCGTATGCAGCCCGAAGCACTTGCGAAGCCCGCGGACTACATTATATTCTCCGCCCCCTTCCCAGGCACGGAAAAACCTTGCGGTACGGATCCTTCCCTCTCCCGGATCTAAACGGAGCATTACCTCTCCGAGCGATACTGCATCAAACCTGCATT
Organism: uncultured Eubacterium sp.; assembly: GCA_947564835.1. GTDB lineage: Bacteria > Bacillota > Clostridia > Lachnospirales > Lachnospiraceae > Eubacterium_J. Next base: position 24,480 of record CANOET010000023.1, read on the forward strand.
CACTTTCTGGCTTTAAATTCAAATTCACGTAAATTCCCTCCTGTTCTGCGGCTTCTCCTATCCGCTGTAATCTTACTGTGGCAGTTCCTGCCTGCTCCTATTATAAAATGATTTTTTCCGAATCTCAATGCTTTTTTAAAAATTTATAATTTATTCATCAAAAATTTAGAAACTAGTGCTCCATCCGGGCAGAAATTAGAGTTTAGTGCAGTCTGATTCGCGTCAG
>CANOET010000024.1 GCA_947564835.1 uncultured Eubacterium sp.
GAATAGGAGCCGGAAGCCAGGCCCTTTCCCCCTCATCCGGCGTCCGCATAGCCACAAAAAAAACGCAACACAATGTCAACTCTACCGCCCGGAACCAGAATTTTACCCCTCCGCGCAAAACATCGTTTCTAAGTACCTAATCCAACTAGGAAAATAACGCCTCAAACTCCTCCCTGCTAATCTTCTCCTTCTCCAGCAAAAGATCCGCACACCGATGCAGCACCTGCTCATACTGATGAATAATCTCCTGCGCCTTTGCATAGCACTCATCAATAATCCGCTTCACTTCCTGGTCAATCAAAGTCGCCACATTTTCGCCGTAACCTTTTGTATGCGCCAGATCCCTGCCAATAAACACTTCATTGTCCTCTTCATCATAACAGATCAGCCCCAGGTTCTCAGACATCCCGTATTTCGTCACCATCGCCTTCGCCATCGCCGTCGCCTGCTTGATATCCTGCGACGCCCCGGTCGTTATATCGTCAAAGATCAGCTCTTCCGCCACACGGCCGCCCAGATCTACAACGATCTCCTGCAGCATGCGCCCTTTCGTATTGAACATCTCGTCTTTTTCCGGAAGCGGCATCGTATATCCGGCTGCCCCGGCTCCGGTCGGTATAATCGATACGGAATAGACCGGGCCTACATCCGGCAGCACATGGAACAGGATCGCATGGCCTGCTTCATGGAAGGCTGTAATCCGCTTTTCTTTCTCACTGATAATACGGCTCCGCTTCTCCGCGCCGATTCCGACTTTTACAAAGGAACTGCGGATATCGTCCAGACGGATATAGCCGCGGTCTGCCTTTGCTGCCCGGATGGCTGCTTCGTTTAACAGGTTCTCCAGATCCGCCCCGGTAAAGCCCGCGGTTGTCTGCGCGATCTGTTTTAAATCCACATCCTCGCTCAGCGGCTTGTTCTTGGCATGTACATGCAGGATCTGCTCGCGCCCGCCGACGTCCGGCCTGCCGACGTGTACCTTCCGGTCGAACCGCCCCGGCCGCATAATCGCAGGGTCTAAAATATCCACGCGGTTCGTCGCTGCCATTACGATAATGCCTTCGTTTACGCCAAACCCGTCCATCTCTACGAGCATCTGATTTAAGGTCTGCTCACGTTCATCGTGCCCGCCGCCCATACCGGTGCCGCGCCGTCTGGCAACGGCGTCGATTTCATCGATAAATACGATGCATGGCGCGTTTTTCTTCGCATCCTCGAACAGGTCGCGCACACGCGAGGCGCCGACGCCGACAAACATTTCCACAAAGTCTGAACCGGATATGCTGAAAAACGGTACGCCCGCTTCTCCTGCTACCGCTTTTGCCAGCAGCGTTTTTCCGGTTCCCGGAGGGCCTACTAACAGGACGCCTTTTGGAATCCTTGCGCCCAGCTTTGTATATTTCCCAGGCTCGCGCAGAAAGTCTACGATTTCCTCCAGCTCTTCTTTTTCTTCATTCAGCCCTGCGACTTTGGTAAAGTTAACTGCTTTTTTATCATCTGTATACATTCTGGCACGGCTCTTTCCAAAGTTCATCATTTTCGGGCCTCCGCCTCCGTTCGCAGACTGGTTGATATTGTTCATAATTATGAATAAAATAAACATGGCGCCGAAAATAATCAGATAAGGCAGCCAGGTGGACAGCCAGCTGGCCCGCGGGATATTTTTCAGCAGATAATTGTAAAAATCATTCTGTTTCAGATATTCCTGCTCCGCATTTACATCCGACACAATAATCTCGTGGCGGTCGGCGTTGTTCTTTAACGTTACGATCAGTGTCCCGGTCGGCGTTTCCGCATTCTGTTCGATAATGACGGAAGATATATTTCCTGCTTCCAGATCTGACTGATACTGATGATACGTATACGTATCCGACGTTATATCCGTCTCACTTAAAAAATACCATATGCCGACCACTCCCAGTACGAGGATGGCATACAAGACAAAACCTCGATAACCTCTCTTCAAGTGATAACCTCCTTCTATACATCCTCTATGACTCCAATAAACGGAAGATTCCTGTATCTTTGATCATAATCCATTCCATATCCGACCACAAACTTATTCGGTACTACAAATCCATTGTAATCCACTGCCACATCTACGACACGCCGCTCCGGTTTGTCCAGCAGCGCGCATAATTTCAGGTATTTCGGCCCGCGCGCCGCCAGATTATCCAGCAGCAGGCGCAGTGTCCTGCCGGTATCGATAATATCCTCGACAACGATCACATTTTTCCCGGCAATGTCTTCGATCAAATCCTTGGTAATATGGACCGTCCCGCTGGACTCCGTAGCCGAACCATAACTGGATGCTTCCATAAAGTCTAAAATGACCGGCACCGTGATCCGCTTCGTCAGCTCCGTACAAAAATAAACCCCGCCGCGCAGAATCCCGACCGCAACGATCTCTTCTCCCTGAAAATCCCCGCTGATCTGCGCCGCAATCTCAGCAATCCGTGCATTGACCTCATCCTCTGAGATCATGACCTGAATCTGTTCCTTCATCTTCTTCTCCTCCGCAAAAAGTAACCTCCAATATTCTCCTCGTATGTGCTTCTACCTTATAATAACTGCTGATCCGGTACCCGACCACCCACATAATATGCGCGCCGTCAGCTAACAGCAGCAGCTGGTTTCGTTCCGTAACAGGAACCTTCTCATTTACCAGATATTTCTTCAGTTTCTGGCGGCTGCCCGAAGCATCTACAACCAAATAATCCCCCGGCTGCCTGTTCCTTACACAGAATCCAGCTTTTATCTTATCATAATCAAAGCATTTCGTATACTTCTTTTTCGAAATTTGTGACATATGTCCAGAAAAATCTTCTCTGATACGGAAAGAAAATAATTTTTCCATATCCCGGCATCCGTCTTTATTCAAAATACCCGTATCCTGCCTCCTGATTTCCCCTTCTGACGTTCCGTTTCCAGCCAATTTCCCCAGATAAATTTCCACACCGCCGTAAACCCGCACCGCCTGCATCTGTCCGGGCAGTTCCACCCGCCTGCCGTTTTGCCGCTCAAGCAGCCCGATCACCTGGCTGACATGCTCCCTTGTCAGGTCCCTGCCGCTTCCCGCAAGCATGGCAAGCAGCTGATGTACCATTTCTTTTTGTATGACGGCATCCAGCTGTAAAAACGGTTCTTTTTCGATTTTCATACGGTCCGGCTGCATCACGCAGCAAAGCTCCTGCGCTGCCGCGGACTGTTTTTTCAGATAATCATGGATCTCCCGCAGCTGCTGCGCTGACTGGCAGATATGCTGCGCCGCCCGGCTGTTGACCTGTTCCAGCGCCGGAAGCACCTGGCGGCGGATCCGGTTGCGGCTGTAGCAGTCCATCGCGTTTGTCGCATCCTGGCAAAATTCCTGCCCGCACGCCGCCAGATACGCTTCGATCTCTTCCCGGTCCGCTGTCAGCAGCGGCCGGATGATCTCCCCCCGCACCGGCGCAATCCCTGCAAGCCCCTGGATCCCCGTCCCGCGCGCTAAATGAAACAAGACCGTCTCCGCCTGATCCCCCCGATGGTGTGCCACCGCAATCTTCACCCGCTGCCCGCCAAATGTTTCCGCCTCTGCCCGCAAAGCCTGATACCGCAGTACTCTCCCGGCCTCTTCTTCGCTCATCCCATGCTTACGCGCATACTCCGGCACCCGGCAGTGGCAGATATGACACTTTATGCCGCGTTTGGCACAAAAATTCCTGACAAACGCAGCATCCCTGTATGCTTCTTCCCCGCGGATCCCATGCTCTACATGCACCGCGGACACCTGATGCCCAAACACCGCCCGCAATTCCAAAAGCCCCAGCAGCAGGCAGACCGAATCCGCCCCGCCCGATACCCCCGCAATAATATGATCCCCCGCGCAGATCATCTGATATTCACGGATCAGCGCTTCCATCTTTTGTATCACTCCGTTATTTTGCATTTTTCCTCCCAGCTCTTGTTCACTTCCTGATTCATATCCGCCTTCGTTCATTTCCTGTTTTACATCCGCCTTCGTTCATTTCCTATTTTACATCCGCCTTTATTCATTTCCTGTTTCGCATCCGCCTCTACCCGTTTCCTCGTTTACATCCGCCTCTGTTTTTTCATCTACTTTTTCCATATTCCGCATACTAGCACGGTCATATCATCCGCCGCTTTCCCGTCCGTACGCTCCAGCACTTCTTCCAAAACCGCGTCCGCCATCTGCCCCGGATGCTTACTGTCAATATTTTTCAAAATCCCGCACATCGCAAGCTCCGGGTCTTCTTCCTGCAGATATTCTAACACACCATCAGACATCATGACAAGGAAATCCCCGTCCGCCAGCTGTTTTTTTGTAGTCGCGATCTCCATGCGGTGCGTCGCCCCGACGGGCAGAGAACTGGACTCCACCCGCTCCACAAAATCCTGGTGCTTGATAAACGTCGCCGCCGCGCCGATCTTATACAGCTCACACCGCCCCTGGTACAAATCCAGCGAACAGATATCCACCGTAGAATACAGGTCATCCTCTCCCCGTATCACCATCGCGGAATTCATCATTTTCAGCGCCGTTTCCTCCGTAAATCCAGCCTCCAGAAACTTCTCCAAAAGCTCCAGCACCAGCTCGCTCTCCTTGCAGGCATTGCTGCCGGAACCCATGCCATCCGAAAGCATCATCGCCATCTGCCCGTTATCCAGCTCCAGGAAGGAATAATTATCCCCGGACACATGGCCGCCGTCCTTTACCATCCGCGCCACCGCATGCGTCTCATGAAAACACGTATCCTCCTCAAACACCACCGGCCCGCCCTGCGGGCTGACAATCGAGCGCTCATCCCTGTGCGGCCGCATCCCCCGTTCCAGCCCGGCCGAAACAGCGCGCGTCAGCTCTTTCATACTGATGCAGCTGCCATTTTTCGCACAGGCATCACACGTAAGTTTCCAGCGCTTGTCCTTATTTTCATACAAATGCACCTGTTTGACAAGCACCCCGCGCTCCCTCGCCCGGTACTTTACCTCCGCCAGCAGATGCCGGTTCTCCTGCGTGATTTCCTGCATCTCATTTGCACAGTCTTCCATAATATACGCCATCGCATCCAGCTGCTGGGCAATAATCTCCCGATTTTCCAGCAGCCTGTTATACCACGCCAGATTCAGCCGCGCCTTTTCAAAGATCCGGGTGCTTTCCTGGATCACCGCATCTGTATACGGACAATACTCCTGCATCTGCACCACAATCTCATGGTCCGCCTCCCCCGTCCGCTGCAGCGACTGCAGCATATATGCCAGATACGAATACATCGGGCTCTCCGCCTTTTCCCAGCAAACCGCACATTGGTTGCAATTCGCACACAGCGTCCCGGTCAGCTCATTTTGTATCCTGCCCATCTGCTCCGCGGACAATCCTTTCTGCACCGCGCTCATCCTTGAAAAGATCTTCGCCAGCCCATTAAACGAATCCGCATAATTTTCCAGCTTCGTCCCCTGAAAATGCCCCTCTTCCTCTCTTTGCGGCAGTAGGCTGATCTGCAGAAAAAAATCCACAAACCTCGTCCCGAGCATTACCGCCGCAAACACGAACACCGCTTCCAGCACACTGACCAGAAAGCCCGCCGTATGGCGCACATTCAGCAATTCCCCGGACAGCGACAGCATAAACGTCGCAATCGAAGCAGCCGCAGACGCGCAAAGCACCGTACATCGCCCCTCCGCCCACTCAAACAGCCTGACCGTAATCCAAATAATCAGCATTGCCAGCAAATACTTTACCGCCGCCGTAATCGGCACAAACATCACAACTCCCAAAAACATCGCCGCACCCAGCGCCCCGCGCGCCGCATCCTCCAGGCATACCGCCGTAAAAAATGCCGGTATCAGCGGGAAGCATCCCATCCATGATATCTGGCACATCAAAATTCCTCCTATGTATAGAATTACCTGCTTTACACTCAGCCTTTTCATCCTGCATCCTCCAATCATTCGATATTCAGGCCATGCCTGTCTTACAAGCCGCCCGTCTTCCGCCGCTTCCGGCATTTTTTCTGCGGCGCTGACGGCGGCATATGACAGCCATTATAAAAAGACACAAGTGCAATGTTTGTCAAACTGTGGTTAAATTTTTTAATTTTATTCGTGTTTTTATCCGTTCAAAACAGATATTGAGTCGATTTTAAGGCATTCAGCTTTTCGAATGGTTTCATCCTTATGAATGTGCCGGGAGAAACCTCTGAAACGAAAAAAGACCCAGCCTCCGCCAGATCTTTTCCGAAATGCTTCTGCCCATTTCCTATTTTTCCTTAAAAATAATCTCATCCTTATACACAAGCCCCAGTTTGCTCTTGGCAATATCCTCCACATACTCCTGCGTCTTCGTATAAGCATCATACGCTTCCATCTCCTCCTGTCTTTCCAACTCTGCCTCTTTTTGTTTCTCCAATACTTTTTCCTGTGCAATTAACTGCTGGTCCTTTTTATATAGGTTCACAATCTGCACAGACATTACGCCGACCATTGCAAGAACGATCATCGTAACACACATTTTCCCTGTCCGGTTCGCCTTGCTGCTGTTATATCTGCGTCCCATGTCAACCTCCCTTATCCTTTCCATGGCGCATTGCTGCCATCTTATTTTTTTGATATCCCTATTCTAATCAATTTCTTTGTCCTTTTCAACTGCTTATTCAAATATTTTTTAAATTTCCTCCCTTTGTACACAAAAACCGCACTTTTGTCGGACGCTTTTTTTGCTGCCTTACGAAAAGGTGTCAGGATGAAGTTCCATACCTTTTCCACGAACCGGATCACCTTCTTTAATGCACGCGCTATGTACTTTACGGTATAGCGGCTGATCAGCTGATTATACAGCAGCATCCCGGCTGCGATGCCCCCGATGGAAAATCCCCGGATCAGCCCGTCATTTTTCTGGTACAGCATCGCAAAAATAACGAATGCCGTAACAATCCAATAACACAAGTCTTCCAGAGAGATCCACACGGTTCCGTGCCGGATCAGCCGCCGGAAGATCCGCAGAATATCATAGGCAAATACAAGCAGAATCCCAAGCGCAAAAGAAACTGCAAAAAAATCCAGTTCCTGGAAAATATTCTCACTTACCGTCATCATCTAAAAATGCGTCCTAACAGGCTTTCCGCCGCTTTCTTGCCGCTGCCTGCATCCGAATATGCCAGACTGTCGATCCTTCCCTCCACATCCACTTCGCCCTTTTCCAGCGTCAGCCGGTTCACGTGCAGATCGTTGCCCTTAATAAGCAGCATGCCCTGCTCGGTTTCCAGCAGAATCTCTGATACATCAAAAGAAAGCACATCCAAAATCCCGGTGAATGCGACTGTTTTTCGATTCGTGAGCAGGATTTTGTGCGCTTTCGACTGGTTCTTTTCCATCCTCTCATCCATATCCTTTCCTCCATTCTTGTCCAAACTGGTGTGTAAGGAAGCCCTACACTAATAAAGTATATGAATGGCCTCTGAGATATATGACTGAAAGTTGCGGTTTTGCTGTAAAGCCGTTGTTAATCCTGCGCGGCAGGCTTATAAATACTCGAATAACTCTTTTGCCTGTTCCTTTTTGGTCGTATCCTGGATATCCAGCACCCGGACTTTTACCGACTTGGTGCCGAACTGGACCTCAATAATATCCCCGACCTTTACCTGAACGGATGCCTTCGCGGGCTTGCCGTTGACCATTACCCGCCCGGCGTCGCAGGCTTCATTTGCTACGGTCCTGCGCTTAATCAGGCGCGACACCTTTAAAAATTTATCCAGTCTCATCACGATTCCCCTTTTCTATCAAAAGATGACAATTTTTACCATCAAAAAGGGGCTGCAAAACGCAGCCCCTTTTCAGATTTATTCGTTCATTAAATCCTTCAATGCTTTTCCTGCTTTAAATTTCGGTGCTTTCGATGCCGGAATTGTCATTTCTTCACCGGTCTGTGGATTTCTGCCCGTTCTGGCTGCTCTTTCAGATACTTCGAAAGTCCCGAAGCCGACTAACTGGATCTTCTCGCCTTTCTTAAGCTCCTCAGCGATCACATCGGTAAAGGCTTTTAACGCTGCCTCTGCATCCTTTTTGGATAATTCAGCCTTGTCAGCAATAGCTGCTACTAATTCCGCTTTGTTCATTTCTACTCCTCCTGTGGATTCATTATAGTATTGTTATTATAAGAATCGGAACTTATTTTCTCCAAAATACTTACGAATATATTTATACTAACTTTTCCATGGTTTGTCAAGCGGAAATGCCTATTTTCTAGCATTTTAAGTAACTAGATCATCTTTTGTATCATATCCAGTACCTGCCTGCCCAGGGATGCTGATTTTTCATCTGCATCTGCCATGGAGGTGCCTTTTACGCCAATGTAAAATTTCACTTTTGGTTCTGTGCCGGACGGCCTTACACATACCCATGCATCGTCTTCCAGTTCATAATACAGCACATTGGACTTCGGAAGCCCGGTCGGCCTTGTCTGCCCGGTTGCAAAATCCCGGATCGTATCCGCCTTGTAATCTCTTGCTGCCAGCACTTTCAGGCCGCCGATTTCCTTCGGTGCGTTCTCGCGCAGCGTATTCATAATCTCCTGGATCTTTGCCAGGCCCTCGATGCCCTTTAACGTAATGGACTCTACATGATCCTTATAGTAGCCGTAACGTTCGTACATTTCAAGCATTGCATCCCACAGCGTCATATTTTTCGTCATATAATAAGCTGCTGCTTCGCACAATGCCATCGATGCTACCACCGCATCCTTATCCCTTGCATACGTCCCGGTCAGGCATCCGTAGCTTTCTTCCATGCCGAACAGATATGTACCGCTGCCCGTCTTTTCAAACTCCAGCATTTTCTGTCCGATAAACTTAAACCCGGTCAGCACTTCAACCAGCTGAATGCCATAGTATTTCGCAATCGCGTCTGCCATATTCGTTGAAACGATGGAACGGATAAATGCGCCGTCCTGCGGCAGGGAACCGTTGATTGCCTTGCGCTGGCCGATCACATAATCGCCGATCAGGCAGCCTGACATATTTCCGGTCAGCGTATGATACTCGCCCGTCTTGGAATCCTTGACATAAACGCCGAGGCGGTCTGCATCCGGATCTGTCGCAAGCACGAGGTCCGCATTTACTTTCTTCGCAAGCGCAAGCCCCAGCTCGAACGCTTCTGCCGCTTCCGGATTCGGATAGCTTACGGTCGGGAAATTGCCGTCCGGCAGCTCCTGCTCTGGTACGACATGTACATTCTGAAAGCCCAGTTCCTTTAAAACACGGCGCACCGGGATATTTCCGGTTCCATGCAGCGGGGAATATACGATGGTCAGCTTGTCTTTTACCGCATCAATGCTGTCCTGATGCAGCACCAGGCTCTTTAACTCTTCGATGTACGGATCGTCAATATCCGCGCCGATCGTCTGGTACAGCCCGGCTGCCTTTGCCTCATCCAAAGACATCGTCTTACATGCCGCATAATCTGTCACTTTCTTGACTTCATCCATAATGCCGCTGTCATGAGGCGGTGTAATCTGCGCGCCGTCCTCCCAATATACCTTGTAGCCGTTATATTCCGGCGGATTGTGGCTTGCCGTAATATTAATACCCGCGATACAGCCTAACCGGCGCACTGCATAAGATAACTCCGGCGTCGGCCTTAAGCTTTCAAATACATATGCCTTAATGCCGTTTGCTGCCAGGCACAGAGCCGCCACATCCGCAAATTCCGGCGACATATGTCTGGAATCGTATGCGATTGCTACCCCTTTCGCTTCTCCCTGCACGGATAAAATATAATTCGCAAGCCCCTGTGTTGCCTTTCTGACTGTGTAAACGTTCATCCGGTTCGTACCCGCACCGATCACGCCGCGCAGCCCTGCTGTACCAAACTCCAGATCCATGTAAAAGCGGTCTTCGATCTCCTTCTCATTCCCTTCAATCGCTTTTAACTCTGCCTTCGTCTCCTCATCAAAATAAGGGTTGTCCAGCCATTGTTGGTACATTTCTTTGTAATCCATGTTACGTCCTCCCATTCATCTATTTCGTTTTTTATATCATATCAGGTTTGCGGAACACCGGTGTCCGTACCCCTAATATTCCAAAATCATTCCGACTGGTCCGACCGCTTTTTCGAACGGTCCAGCCTGTCCAGCGAATCCACCAGATCCGACAATGTATCCAGATAATCCGTAGAATCCCCTCCCGTAATAATATTCGCCAGGGAAGACCCTAATGCCGCATTTGCAAGCGCACTGTCGGCGCTGCTGCCATCCGTCTGTCCGGACGAAGCGCCGCCGGTATAAGACCCTGCCTTGGAACCGGCCTTCGACCCTGCTTTTCCCTTCCCCGTCCCTGACGCCACCGTTTCAGAGCTGTCCTCTTGATATTTTTCATCTTCCTTTGTTTCCGCCTCTGCCCCGGTATCATCGGTCAGCAGGATTTCAATGTTCGCTTTCGGGGAATTAACTACCAGCTGCCTGGTCCAAGGATCATAGCCCTCCGCATAAACCCCCAGCTTATACACGCCATAACGCAGCTCCAGCGGCTTTTTATGGTTTACCTTCTTCCCGTTAACCGTAAGGACCGCCCCGGATACGCCTACATCAAACGTAACCTTGCACATCTTAGGCCCCTCGCCCTTATAGTCATTCAGGTCAATCGTCGTAACCAGGTCGCGCCGGATGCGCACCTCGCCGGAATCCCCGTAGCCGTCATTCGCCACAGAAAAATCATAAACCCCTTCCGGCAGCTCCAGAGTCATATCTTTCGTAATTTTCGCATAAACCTTCGTACCCAGGTTCACCCAGCCGCCCTCAAACAGCTCCGTATTCGTAAGCGCCAGCGTACCATGCCCGGTCGCCACCACGACTGCATAGACCGTACGGCCGATCCCATAAACATTTAAAACATCACTGTCCCCGACCGTATACAGCTCCTTCTCCTCCCCTTCGGAAAAAGCTCTGGCATTTTCCGCAAGCTGATAAGCCGTATCCGCGATATCCATGCGGTTTTTCTCCGCACTGATCACATAATTGCTGACTTCCTCATAATCCCACGTCTGATCCGTAAAGGCAATGGCGCCGAGCGTATCATTGCTGTTGAGCCGCTCAATCACCGCCAGCTTTCCTTCGCTGAAGTCCTCCCGGAGCGTATAATTGCCGTACTTGTCAAAAAACTCCGTACCGTCGGTATATTCATAACAGACCTGCTCCCCGGTTGTGATATCCATCAAAGTAATCTGGTAATTTTGGATATCATGCTTTAAGATCATTTGAAACGTTCCGTCATGCTTCTTTGGTAAATCCGCTGTGCTCTGCTCCTCTCCCTGATCCGGCTGATTTGCGGTATTTACCGCGCCAGACGGCTGTCCGCCTTCTTCTGCTGTCAGACGGCCTGTCTGCGCCATACTGCAGGCGCTGCAAAAGAAGATGAGCAGCAGGAGGGATGCCATTGTGATTTTTCTTTTCATCCTGTTTGCTCTTTTCTTTGTATTTTGATACGGTTCCATTATATCATGTACAATTACTGAACGCAAGCCTTGGGCGGGGTTGTTCGGCGTTTTTGTTTCAGAATCGGGTGCGGGGAGATGGATCTGCGGGATGTGGACGGCGGTGGACAGGGGATGTGGCTAACCGGACGACTCAGCGGGCGGCCGATCCCCAGTCCACCGCCCGCAGAGCCGTCCGCCCAGCCACACCCCCTGTCCACCGCCCGCAGACCCGTCCGCTCAGCCACACACCCTGTCCACCGCCCGCAAAGTCGTCCGGTTACCCACATCCCCCCAATTCCACCACTTACCCCTGCACAAAATACCGCAATATCTTCAAAAACTCCGCCCTCTCCCGCTCCTGTGCGCAAATCTTCGCCAGTTTCTCCCCATCCCTGCTGTTCGCCCAGCTCTTTTTGGAATTGAAATAATGATTCGCCACCTTCCAGAATTTTTCCGGATAACTCATACGCACACGCAGCTGCTGCAGCTCCCACGGCTCCAGCCTGCGCACTTTATCATACGCATGGATCAAATCCATTCCAAGCCCGGTATTCCAGTTATGCTTTTCCATGATTTTGCGGAAAAAATGCGCAAAATCGCTGATATACGCATCCCTGCAGAACCGTTCATAGTTAACGATCACCGGCCCTTGTGCGGTAAAGAGCAGGTTATGCTGGCTGTAGTCGCCGTGGCAGATGCCGAAATAGCGCTCTGACGGCTCCTGTGCGATTTCTTTCAAGCTTGCGGATGCTTTGTCCGCCTGTTCGAGATAATAGCCGTATTCATTGAGAAAATCTGTTTCAAATTCATTCCTTTTTTTCTTCGCTTTTATGTAATTGCGCACTTTATGCAGTTCCCTTGTATGGCGTATATATTCCTGCTCCAAAAAATCAGGTGTCCGGCACATCACCTGCGGCAGTTCGTCTTTAAAGTCCGCTGTATCGTTATGAAGCTGTGCGAGTTTACGAACAGCACAAAGGATGTCTTCCCGGTTTCTCGTGTCACATTCTCTGCCTTCCGCCCATGTGCGCATATAATAATGTGTTTCATCCACATCCGTAAACAGCGCCTGGCCGTCTTTTGTATATACGATCTGTTCTGCAGCGCATCCGCGTTCCTTTAAGTACTTCAAAAACCTGTCCAGCAATTCCGCCTTTGACGCAGAACCGGAAAACTCTTTCAGTATCTTTCTGCTGCCGTCCTGGCAATGACAGAAATATGCGCCCCTGCCTTTGACCACATCAGTAAATTCATATGGATATGCCTCTAAAATAATTTCTGTCCGGTTATACACAATAACACCCCTCCAATAAGATGAACGATCACGCGTCTATCAATCCGGCAAGGCGGCCTGTTATCTGTCAACATTCCTTCCAGTTTGCCATGTCCTTTAACGTGTCCATTTATCTTATGACGCAGGAGGATGGTTTATGACTGATCCGGTTCGGAAATTAATAAAGCCGCTGTCCCCATTTTTTCAATTCCTTTGTCACTAAAGCAGCCGCTAAGAAGAATGCAAGCACCTCCGCCATCCGCCCGGATTACTCCGTTAATGATAACCGCCACAATTACGAAAGGAAAACCACAGGCAATCACCGGCCATATTCCAGCGCATAAGGCATAATATTGTCGGTTGCCCCGAAAATCCGGCACAGCGGCGTTAAGAATAACATTACCAAAACAGTCAGCAGCACGCTGGCAACTGTACCGGAAATGACGGAATTGCCAACTGCCTTAGACGCTTTTTCCGGTTCCCCTTTTCCCAGCTGGAGGCTGAAATAGGTTGCAAGGCCGTCTCCAAAAAGGGAGGCTATGGCGAAGGTTGAGATCGGCGCTATGATATTCGTAGCCCCATTCCCAAGCATCCCAACTCCCTGCCCGATGAATACCTGTCTACCATGTTATACAGGGAATTGATGACCATAGAAATAATTCCGGGGATGGCAAATCCCCTCAGCAGCTTGCCAATCCGTTCTGCCCCCCCCCAGCGGATTGACGTTTGTCTGTACTTCACTCATAAAATATTCCTTCTTTTCTATTTTATTTATACTTTTGCTTACGCATCGCGTCATACTGCCGCAGCATGTAAGTATACTTACAATTTATGGATAGGAAGTGACTTTTTCTTCTGATAAACGGCGCAGGGTTTGCGCCGTCAATCATATGATTCGGATGATAGGATTCCTGCCGTATGATCATATCATATAGAGAGAAACCGTTTCACGGAACCTCTGCCTATGTACTTCTATCATTTCTCCCGCACCTGCCGTTCTTGCAAAGCCATTTTTTCCAGGAAAAGCAGATGAGTCTTCTGGTCTGCACAGACGTAGAATCCTTTCCCGGCTATAATAACGACCACCACCCGCTCCCGGTATGTTGCAGCAATTACCGTATCGCCAGCCATCCTATATTGATAGAAAAGGAGCTTTCCCAGGCGTTTTTCCGTGCTTTCATCCTCACATTCCCACCTGCTTTGATTTTCCTGCCGGATCAGTTCTACAATTGTTGGAAAGTCAGCTTTTTTGGCTTTTCTGTAGACAACTTCCTGCTTTAATTCCATTTCGTGTTTCCCTTCATTTTCGTTTATGTCTATTTTTTGTCATCACACTTATAAAATAGGTATCAATTTACCTAATGCGGATGAACCAGAAAGAAACACCTTTGACATTGTGCCGCGATTCTGATTGTCTAGGCGGACGCTGGATGAGGGGGAAATGGATTTACCTAAATGGAAACTTAGATGTTGACCGGCTTTACATGAACTGAAATTTAGATATTGTAAGCTTGCCCTGCCCACAACCCGCAGAGTCGTCCGGTTAGCCATATCCCCTGGCTTACCAAAATATTTCAGAAAGAAAAAACGCAACACAATGTCAATTCTGTCGCCTGGAATCAGAACTTTGCCTTTACGAAGTTCATACTTAGTTTTAATTTTTAGCAACTTTTTTAGGAACAAATTCCAACTTTAATGTCATACCCATACCATCCGCAAGCCGTTTTAATAATTTTAAAGATGGATTTCTTGTACCATTTTCCAATTTGCTTATATCGGCCTGGTTAATTCCAGTTCTTTCCGCCAATTCTTTCTGTGTAAGATTTTGAGAAATCCTAGCTTCAACCATTGCCCGGATCACATCCATTTCGGGTTGAATATCTTCCCATTCCTTTTTAAATTTTTCATCTCTTAGCTGCTCATCTATAAACTGATCTAATGTTTTCATAATTATTCACCAAACCTTTCCATATAATCTTTCCTATACTTCTTTGCTAATTCTATTTCTGCCTTTGGGGTTCTCTGAGTCTTTTTTACAAAACCATTGGTAATAATTATTTTTCCACCATAATAGAAAAAATACAATACTCTTGAAATATTAGTTCCTATTTTTCCTCTAATTTCATAGATTCCATCATCTAAATGCTTACTGTATGGTTCTCTTAAATGATTGCCTTTTTCTTGCAGGACCTTCATAATCATTAATAATTTCGTTCTCATTTTTATATCTAGCCCCATAAGAAATTCTTGTACTGGAATTTTGCCGTCTACTGTCTCATAAAATTCAATCGTAAACTGATCCATGATATACTCCTCATTTGTTTTATGCTTTTATTATATGGCAAATATGCCATATTGTCAAACATTTCCGTACAGGATAGCTTCCGGCTGGTTTTCAAGCCAAAGCTGCATTCTAAATATCTTGACAAAAATCCAGAAGATGATATAATGCACTTGTACAATAAGTACATTTAACAAAAAGAGGTGGTGAAAATTGGAAATTATTATCAGCAATAATGCCAATAAACCGATTTATGAACAAATTACATCACAAATCAAGGCAATGATCATGAGCGGCGAATTGCAGTCAGGCGACGCAATCCCCTCCATGCGGGCTTTGGCGAAATCAATTCATGTAAGCGTCATTACAGTCCAAAAAGCCTATGAAGATTTACAAAGAGACGGGTTTATTGAAACTACTGTTGGAAGAGGGAGCTTTGTGTCGGCACAGAATAAGGAATTTTATCAGGAGGAACAGCAGCGTATGGCTGAAGAACATTTACAGGCAGCCGCCGAAATTGGGAGAATCAGTCATATTTCTCTTGAAAAATTGACGGAATTGTTAACTTTATTTTATCAGGAGGAAGCGTAACATGGAAACGATTGCTTTTTATTGCAGCTTATCCATTAACCGTTTTTTTAAGAGGAAAGAATATTAATTGAAAAATGGAAAGGCGGTGTCTGGATGCATGTTTTAATTATAGAGGACGATGCTGCAATCCGGCAGGAATTAAAGCAGCTTTTGGAGAATGCGTTATATCAGGTAACTGCGCTGGCGGACTTTCGAAATACCGCTGAAGATATTCTGGAAATTCAGCCGGATTTAGTTTTGCTGGATGTAAACCTGCCGGCGGAGTCGGGATTTGATGTATGCCGGAAGGTACGGGAGAAATCAAATGTGCCGATTATTTTTGTAACCAGCAGGACGGATTCTATGGATGAACTGAGCGGGATGTTAAAGGGCGGGGATGATTATATGACCAAGCCCTTTCATGCCCCGGTATTGCTGGCGCACATCGCGGCTGTTTTAAAACGGACCCAAAAAGCGAATCCAGCAGAAAAGAAAAACATCCATAAAGGCGTGGAACTTGATACGGCCCGCGGAACGGTCATGTACCAGGGAAGGCGTGCAGAGCTTTCTAAAAATGAACTGAAAATCATGCATTGCCTTTTTGAACATAAAAATGAGATTGTATCAAGGATGGACCTGGTGGAATATCTGTGGGATCAGCAGGTTTTTATCGACGATAATGCGCTTAGCGTCAACATGACCCGCCTGCGGGCTAAATTAGAAGAAATCGGAATCCGCGGTTTTATTGAGACAAAGAGGGGAATGGGATACCGGATATGAAAGCAACAGAATATTTGAAGGATAAATCATTACTGCTGCTCCTGCATATTGTATGCATGTCCCTTCTGGCCGGATATTTAAGGATGACCGGATACCCGCGGGATTATTGTGCAGTGATTATGTCCTGCTGGGCGGTTGTTTTAGGCATCTTTATGACGGCGCAGTTTCTTTCGCGCAGGCGGTATTTTCAGGAGATGGAGCATATTTTGGAACATCTGGATCAACGGTATTTGTTGGGGGAACTGATGCCCTGGTCGTTTTGCCTGGAGGACAGGCTGTACCGTACCCTGATCCGGAAATCAAATAAATCTGTGATTGAACGTATCCGCCGCATAGAACAGGAACAGAAGGAATATAGGGAATATATTGAAAGCTGGGTGCATGAAATCAAGGCTCCGATTACGGCGATCGCACTCAACTGTGAGAACCACAGGGACGAACGGAGCAGGTACCTTCTGGTGGAAAACAAAAAGGTAGAAGATTATGTGGACATGGCGCTGTATTATGCCCGGTCTGACGCTGTTTACAAGGATTATATGATTGCAGAAACAAACCTCCAGGAAACGGCGGAAAAAGTGCTGATGCAAAATAAATATGGTCTGATACAGCGCCACATCCAGGCAGAAGTGGACTGCCATGACGCGGTATTTACAGATGGGAAATGGATTGGCTTTATTCTGAACCAGCTTGTACTAAACAGCGCAAAGTACAGCAGAAAAGAGGGCGCACATATTTGGATTGCCACAGAGGCGCAGAAAAGCGGAGTTCTTTTAAAAGTGAAAGATAATGGGGCAGGAATCCCAAAAGAAGAGCTTTCCCGTATTTTTGAAAAGGGATTTACCGGAACAAATGGAAGGGGAACGGAGCGGTCTACCGGCATGGGCCTGTATTTGTGCCATAAGCTGTGCAGGAAATTGGGGATCGGTATCCGGGCGGTTTCAGAAGAAGGGACGGGGACAGAGATCATTCTGAAATTTCCAGTCAGCTCCTATCTGGCAGATTACAGGGACTAATCTTAGAAACTGTGCAGAAATAACTTATGCACAGTTCCTATTTGCGAAGGTCACTGTAAACAATAACGCGTCTTTTATCTTTCAAAACTGTAAGGCGCAGGAAAGATAATCTGATACAAAGCAGGTGCGTTTCCTGTTATAGTAGGCGTAGTGCAGGAGGAAGGTTACGTTCACACCTTGTTCAAGCACTTGCTGCTTGGATAAGGCCAAAGAATGTGGCTTGCCAAGCATCCAGCCCTTCGCCGAAGGCGAACTTACCTATCATAACATCAGGGAAAGGAGAAACAGGATATGCAGGATACAATACGTGTATGTGATGTGGAAAAATATTACGGGAATGGAAGCCATGTGACAAAAGCCGTTGACAGGGTGAGCTTTGTGGTGGAGAAGGGGGAGTTTATCGGAGTAATGGGCTCTTCCGGCTCCGGCAAGACTACCCTTTTGAACCTGCTGTCTACGATAGACAGTGTGACGGCAGGGCATATTTATTATGGGGATACGGATATTACGGAGCTGCCGGAGGACCGGCTTTCTGATTTCCGCAAAGAAAATCTTGGATTCGTGTTTCAGGAATACAATCTTCTCGACACGCTGACGCTGGAAGAAAATATGATGCTTGCCATGACGCTTCACAGGAAAGGGAAAAAAGAGATCCAAAAACGGTGCGGCGAACTGCTGCGCCTGCTTGGGATTGAGGAAGCAAAAGACCAGTATCCTTATCAGGTGTCCGGCGGGCAGAAACAGCGGTGCGCCTGTGCAAGGGCGCTGGCAAACCATCCTGCGCTGCTGCTGGCGGACGAACCGACGGGGGCATTGGATTCCTTGTCTGCGCAGACACTTCTGGAAACCTTCACGGACATGAACAGCAAAATGGGGGCAACTATTTTTATGGTAACGCATGATGCTTTTTCAGCAAGCTACTGCAGGCGCATCCTATTTTTGAAGGATGGCAAAATCTTCCACGAGCTGGTCAGGGGAGAGAAAAAACGCCGGGACTTTCTGAATGAAATTTTAGACGTCCTGTCGCTGACGGGAGGTGTACTGTCCCATGATGAATAAACTGGCTTTCCGGAACGTGAAACGGTCCGCAAGGGATTATCTGGTGTATTTTATGACGATGGCTGTGGTCACGGCGCTGATGTTTTCCTTCCATACGCTTTTATTTTCCGAAGATGTACGAAAGCTCTTCGATATGGCGAACATGATGGCGGTCATGACAGGGATTGCTACGTTTTTCATTGTCCTGATCGTGGCATGGCTGATCAACTATATGGTGCGGTTTATTTTGGAAAAGCGGAGCCGGGAATTTGGGATTTATCTGCTGATCGGAATGAAGAAAAGGGAAATTTCAAGGCTGTATATCAGGGAGAACGTAATACTTGGCATGGGCGCTTTTCTTGCGGGCATGGGGCTTGGGGCCCTGCTGCAGCAAATTCTGCTGTCTGTTTTTTACAGCGTGGTTCAGATGGATTACCATATTCATCTGGAATTGAATAAAAGCTGTATTCTGATGACGGCGGCTTGCTTTTTCGGATGCTATCTGCTGGCGCTTCTTCGGTGCAGGAGAAGGTTTAAGAAAATGAATATCCATGACCTGATGGAGAGTGAGAGACGGAATGAGGAAATCAGTGAAACGCATGAGAAACAAAAACGGATGCTTCTTCCATGTTCCATTTTCATTCTTGCTTTATTCGGCGTTTTCCTATTTTGCTTTAAAAACTGGGATACAGGAATCCTGACGGCATTCCTGACCGGGCTGGTTCTTAGTATCTACCTGTTTTACACAGGAGCCGCCGCATGGATTTCCTGTTATGTAAGGAAGAAAGGAAATGCGGTCTACCGTGGGGATCATCTGTTCCTGCTGCGCCAATTCTCTTCCAAAGTCAAAACGATGAGCTTTTCGATGGGGACACTGACGGCATTGTTTACCCTGGCGCTTATGGGAAGCGCTGTGGCGTTTATGTTCAACCATTTCCAGAACCAGGCACTGGCCGATAAATTTCCGTTTGATGTGCAGGTATACAGCAGCAACGCGGATGAGGATTTTCATCAGGAGATTGCCCTGCTGGAGAAGGAAACGCAGGTGAATGAGGTCTATACCTACCGGATTTACGAGAACGGAACAAACCAGGTAAACGCCTACCTGTACAGCCATCTGAGGGAATTTGGCCCGGATTACCGGAAGGCGGACGGGACGCCGGATATGGAAAAAATTAACCGGAATGACGAGATGGTTTACTGTGATTACGATACCTACATGGGGATTTCCGACTATAATCATCTGCGGAAAATGCTGGATCTCCCGGAAATAGCCCTGAAAGAAGATGCGTATGCGATCCACATAAAGGAGCGGGTGTGGGGGCAGACCGGGGATTTTTCAGGCCAGATAGAAGTAGCCGGGCCGGACGGAAGGCTTTCTTTTGCCGGATACCATACGGAGAGCTTTTCACAGGACGGACATAACGGCGGGGATTATATCCTTGTGGTGCCGGACGCAGTGCTGGAAGGAATGAATCCATACTATGCAGAAATGGCGGTGGATATAGAAGGAAATGCGCCGGCCAATCTGCAGAGCCTGTTGGATAACATAGAACAAGATACGGAAAAAGTGAATTTCCAGGGCCATGTCATGACAGAAGCCGCGGCAGACGATTGGGAAGGGGAAGAGCTTGGAAATTCCTGCTCCGGTTCAGATTCCATCGTTGTCTATGCGGCGAAAAATCTGGTAAGGGATAACCTGGTTCCGGAGATCAAATATATGCTGTCCTCCATTATATTCCCCCTGGTTTATGTAGGGCTGGTGTTCCTTTGCGTCGCCCTGACGGTGCTTTCCGTACAGCAGCTTAGCGATTCGGTAAAGTACAGGTTCCGCTACCGTGTGCTTTCGCAGATCGGATACGGAAGAAAACAGATCAGCCGGATTATTTTAAAACAGCTGCTGGGATATTACATGTGTCCTGCGGTTATGGCCTTGCTGATCAGCGGGCTGGTTACGGTCTATGCAGGGAACCGCTTTAATTTTTATACGGGCGTCCATACGTCATCGGCGGCTTACTTTCTGATGGGTGCGGCATTGTTTTTTGGAATTTATGCGGTATATTTTGCTGTTACTTATATTGGGTTTAGGAGGAATGTGGAGCGGGAATAAAAAGGAATGCGTTTATTGGGTATGTAAAGCGAAAGATCTTGATTGGCCAGGGGGGGGGGATGTGGCTAGCCGGACGACTCTGCGGGCTGTGGACCAGGGAGGCCCCAGTCCGCCCAAGGTGTGTCTCCCGGCGCGTTCCCTGGCCGCAGCCCGCAGAGTCGTCCGGTTAGCCACATCCTCTGCCCACAGCCCGCAGAGTCGTCCGCTTAGCCACATCCCCTGCCCACTCATTCTTCCCCGGAAGGCTGCTGCAATGCATGATATAATTCACAGATTAAAAACCCCGAAACCGGCCCAAGAATTACCCCGGATGCCCCATACACATGCACCCCGGCATAAATACTCATCAACACGACAACCGGCGGATACCCCAATCTGCCTCCGATCAGCCGTGGCTCCAGAAACTGCCGTACAAAGCTGCATACAACATACAATACCCCATACACAGCCGCTAATACATATTTTCCATTCATAATTTCAATCACCATCCACGGCACAAAGATTGTCCCCGTTCCGATAAACGGCAGCGCATCGCAGAATCCGATTCCCATACCTGCCAGCAGCGCATAAGAATTGCCTGTCAGAAACAGCCCCGCAATGCAGATCAGGCTGATTACCAGCAATATGATTGCCTGGGCCTTTAAATACGTGCCGCCGGCCTCTTTCGCATGCTGTTTGACCTGCACGGCCAGCTTGCCGATTTCAGATTTTCGCAGCGCGGCTGAAAGGGCTGGATAGTCTGTCAGAATGAGCATTCCGGAAATAACCGAAACCAGCGCGATGCCGATCATGGAGAAAATGGCCTTGGCATAGGTCATGGAGTTTTTTAGCAGGTACGGAAGTGTACTGTTTTGAAATCCTGTCCGTACTTTATGCTGCATTTTTACAAACAACTGTTCTGCTTCACGGATCTGTATGCCCAGAATCCGGCCGACCTGGTCGCAGCAGCCGCACCAGAAATCGCGGATACCGTCTTCCATCGATTCGGCATGTTTTACCAATGCCGCCAGCTGCATACAGGCTGTGCGCCCGATAAAAAAGCAGGCTGTGCCGACGGCTGCCAGGATCAGCAGTACGACAAGCATGGAAATCAGGCTGCGTCCACGTCCTGTTTTTTCTACAATTTTTTGTACGGCCGGATGCAGCAGCATCGCAAGGAGCGCACCGAATAAAAAGGGCATTACCATCGGCAGGATCCATTTCATCGAAAGATAAACGGACAGTGTAATGCCTGCTAATAAAGTTGTCTTTTTTACAATTTCTTTTTCATACCATCTCATAGGAAAAGTATGTGTGAAACACAGATGAATATGTATTTTGGGATGAATACGCTGCTGGCACTTTTTGTATGTTTTGTAACGATCCAGTGTTACTGTTCACACCCAATGTCATTAAGTTAAGCGGCACCTGCCAGCGGAACACCTCCATAAATCAGCCATGTGCTGGGAATGATATGAGGATTTTGTCGGTTGTCAGAAGTTCTATACGGGGATATTTCGTGCAATGGGTAGTTTTTGGGCATAGTGAAACTTGCATTCTTGACAAACAGAACAAAAATTGCTATATTAACATCAGTCAATAAATTGACTGTATTGTAATTGACTTTCTAGGAGGTGGATGATATAACGAAGGAAACCAAGAAAAACGCATATCTATATTGCAAATTTCGTGATGAGCAGCTTGCGTTGTATGATGAGTACGCAAAACGCCACGGAATGCTGATGAAGACACTATTAGTGGTCAATGTTCTATATTATGATGATTTTTACGATAAAGGCGGCGTAACACAGACTGAAATTTGTCAGCGCACCTTTCAGTCGAAACAAACAGTCAATCTGATTATACGAAATCTATTAAACGAGGCGTATATAACTGTTAAAGAGCGAAAAGAAAATAAACGTGAAAAATTAGTACGGATAACCGAAGCAGGCAAAACTTACTGTGAAAAAGTTGTCCGCCACATCACATGGGCGGAAGATACAGCAATGTCCATGTTTACACAGGAGGAACAAAAACAGCTAATTGATCTCTCACGGACATTTACAAAAAACCTGAAAGAGCTTATCAATCAAGAAACGGAGGATTGAATTATGGAACTTTACGAAGCAATTAACAAAAGGAAAACGACGAGGGAATTTTTAGATACGGAAGTTGATTTTGAGGTCATTAAAAGAGTTTTAGAAGCAGGAAACAAAGCCCCCACTTGGGACCATAACCGTAATTGGCAGTATATCGTTATAAGAACCGATGAAGAAAAAGAATATGTTTTTTCCGAAGCCAAAGCTGTTGCGGATAAATTCGATGCCGACAGGTATCTGAATATGCCCAGACCTTATCCGATTACATTCGGGCAAAAAATGTACGGCTACGCTATGCCCAAACAATATACGATGCTGAAAGAAGCGCCGTATGTAATTATTCCTTTATTCAAATCAAAAGAATTGAACGGCGAGTATGTTTCAAAATTAAATCCTTTCGCCACGATTTGGTGTGTAATAGAAAATATCTTTTTAGCGGCAACGGCAGAAGGTTTATCCTGCTCAATGCGTATTCCGCTGAACAAAGAACATGATATAGTCAAGAAAAAACTGAAAGTGCCGCCGACCTATATGATACCCGTATTTATCGGCATCGGCTACGCAAATCCCGAAGAAACGCAATTAGAGCAATATAAACCTGATATAGACAAACAAATACGCTTTGGGAGATGGAAATGATTATAAAAGAAATTGAAGCAAAAAATGTGATAACAAAATCCAACCTGCCCGTATGTGATTTTTCAGTAAACCCTTATATAGGCTGCACCCACGCCTGCAAATTTGGCTGGAAAATCTTAATCTGCGTGGCAGCTACAAGGCGGTCATTATGGATTATATCAAAGAGAAATATCCCGCTCTCCTGCCACTGTATCATGATATTTATAGCCGAGGCAATCGCAGTTATTGGGAAGCACTTGACACAGATCTGAAAGAGTATGCCGCCGAAATCAGTCTTGAATATGTAACGAATGATGACAGTATGAGCCGTCCTTTCAACGCTCCTCCTGTGATTGTTAATTATTTCTATCACAGCGAAATTAAAAAATCAGCACCAAAAGGTGGTGACATTAATGCCAGAATTACCTGAAATAGAAACAAGCAAAAGTGTAGTTGAGCCGCAAATACATGGTCTTACGATTGAAAATGTACTTGTCAACTGCCAGAGGTCATTGCACATCCGACAGTAGATGAAATGTCATTATGTTAAGATGATAGGTGTAAAGATAAAAATAGCGAGGTACATTTAAAAAATGTACCCCACTATTTTGGGATTAGGCCAAGCCTGTTGCCACTTTTAAAAGAATCAAATCACTTCATTCAGTTCAATATAATTATAATGCTTCTTTTTTACTAATTCCTAAGTTTTTAAATATTCTTGCTATATTTTTCTTCCATTTCTCGGTATGGTCTATTTTTTCGACCAGTTTTTTTTCATCAATTAGTTCTCTTCTTGTCCTTTGACTCAACTCTTCCCAATTATCTTTAGGCTCTTAGAAACAATTTTTTGCGCAAAATGGCAAAATTTCAATCCCAGGCGACAGAATTGACATTGTGTTGCATTTTGAGGGCTTTCCCGAAAGAGTCTGGTTATATCAGGCTTAACGCCTAAATTCCAGTTCATGTAAAACCATTCCTCCTCGTCCGGCTGGTTTTCGCTCGCTTTACATGA
>CANOET010000025.1 GCA_947564835.1 uncultured Eubacterium sp.
CCCGGCGCGTCCCCTGGCCACAGCCCGCAGAGTCGTCCGCTTAGCCACATCCCCTGCCCACAGCCCGCAGAGTCGTCCGCTTAGCCACATCCCCTGGCCACAGCCCGCAGAGTCGTCCGCTTAGCCACATCCCCGCCCAATCAAGATCTATCGGGAAGCCCAAAAAGCCACCTAACAAAAGCAGCAGGCTATCAACCAGCCCGCTGCTTTTTCTTTATTTGTCATATAATGTAAACTGCCCAACCAATTCATCCAGCGTAGCCGCCTGCGCCGACAGCTGCTGGCTGGTCGCCGAGGATTCTTCCGCTGTCGCCGAATTGTTCTGCACGACTTCTGAAATCTGGCTGATCCCCTGCTCCGCCTGACGCATCGTCTCTGCCTGGGTAATTACCATAACGCTTAAGTTCTTGGAGGACTCTGCAATCTGCTTAATGCCGCTTACCACATTGTCAATCGAACCGGACGCACGCTCTACCGCGCGGCTGCCTTCCGCAATCTCTTTCATTGAGCTTTCGATCAGCTCCCTCGTATCCACGGCTGCTTTTGCACTCTGCTCTGCCAGCTGGCGGATTTCTTCCGCTACGACAGAGAAGCCGCGCCCTGCTTCTCCGGCTCTTGCAGCCTCAATCGAAGCATTCAGCGACAGCAGGTTCGTCTGGGATGCAATGGACTCGATCTCGGAAATAATATTCCCGATCTTTGCAGAAGATTCGCTGATCTTCTCCATCGCGGTTACCATCGTATGCATCTCTTCCCGGCTGCGGTCTGCCTCATCCGCATAATTCTGTGCCTGGTTATAGGATTCTTCCGCGCTCTTTGCGCTCATTTCCATTGTTTCTGTAATATCAATAATGGTTGCCTGCAGCTCTTCCACTGCGCCTGCCTGCTCTGTCGCACCCTCAGCAAGGCTCTGCGCCGCATCCGCAAGATTCATTGAACCGCTGGATACCTGGTCTGAAGCCTCCCCGATGGAACGCAGGGTCTTTGTCATCTGGTCCCTTAATCCGCGCAGGGACAGGATAACCTGACGGAAATCGTTTGTATAGCTGTCCTGCACCTTGGACGTGATCGCATAATTGCCGCTTTCCATTTCCTTAAGCAGCTCCCCGATATCGCGGATAATGGTTTTGAGCATATTTGCCATTTCCACTGCGTCACGGACCATATCAGCCACTTCATCCTCAGAATCCGATTCCGGAAACGGGGAAGTAAGGTCGCCGGTTGCAAACAGCTTGAACCGTTTGCCCAGCTCCGCCAAAGGACCTGAGATCCCCATCGCGATTTTTTTGCCGATGCGCATGGAAAGCACAATCGAAGCCGCGATGACCAGCACGATCACAACCGACAGCACAATGCTTAAAATATTCAGCGTATTCGACAGCTCCTTTCCTTCCTGCACCTTTACTTCCAAAAGGTCATCCAGATCTTCATAAATAGTAGCATAGACCGGCGCAAGCTCCTCTATCGCAATTGACTGTGCTACCCTGCACTGCTCCCGGTCCGTGGTATTCCCGATCTCGATAATTCTGGCATCTATTTCCCAATAGTATTCCAATTCCTTTTCTATTTTCTCATACGTTTCCCTGCCCGATTCGGATACGATTGTTTTCTCAATCTCCGCGAAATTTTCCTTAAACGCAGCAGTGGAATCCTGATGCTGCTGCAAAACGGTCTTAATTGCATCCTCGTCATCATAGCCAATTACCGCCCGCAGCGAAGAGCGGACATCTGCAAACTCGAACATTGCCTTGCCGATATCTCCCTGGGCAAATCCGAAATTGGTCAGCGCATAGCTGTACCTGTTCGCAATGACAACCAGCGCGACCAGCCCTAAAATTGCTGATATTGCTGTGATCAATGATACTGTCAGAAAAGATTTTGTCAGCTTTTTTTCGATCCTTTCATCCTTTTTTAACATGAATACCTCTCCTCCTCATTCGCTCCTTTTCATATTTCGGCATTCGAAGGCGCAGCCCCCGCATCCGCCGCTGTATGTTCCCGCAGCGTACAAGCCCGGGCCGCAAACGGCAGCAAAGCCCCCAATCTGTGACACGCACAGCACAAACTGCCTGGTGCATCGGCATATGTATCAGGGCGGGTCGTTGCCATATAAAAATTACCTACCAGATTATTATAGCGTTTTCTGTTCCGGTTCTCAATACCTTTTTGCAAATTGTTTATTTTATACAAAAATATTCAGCTTCTCAGCATTTATTGGATCTTTTGGATCTTGTTTTCCGGCAGCCAGCGCCGCAGCACTCTGGCTACATCCTTCATCTCAACCGGCTTGGACGCAAAGTCATTCATGCCTGCCGCAAAAAAGGATTCTCTGACCCCCTGCACCGCATCCGCTGTCAGCGCAATAATCGGAAGCCTTTGGAACCTTTCCCCCGTCAGGGCCCGGATGCGCCTGGTGGCTTCCACGCCGTCCATCACCGGCATAAAATGATCCATAAACACCAGGTCATACGGCTTTTCCTGCACCATCTCAAGCGCCTGCCGCCCGTCTGACGCCAGGTCGATCTGCATCCCGAAAGGCTCCATCAGAGCCCTGGCCACCTCCTGATTGATCTCATTGTCATCTACCAGCAGGATCTGTGCCTGCGGCGCCGTAAAAGAAAACACTTCCCGGCGCATCCGTTCTTTCGGCGCCTGTTCCTTTACCTGCGCAAAATCGCCGACCGTCTCCTCCGTCTCCACGCCTGCCCACAGGGAAAAATAAAAATCGCTCCCTTCGCCGTAAGTACTCGTCACTGACAGCTCTCCGCCCATCATTTCCACCAGCTGCCTGGATATGGCAAGGCCCAGCCCGGTGCCCTCCTTGCCCTGGTTTTTCTTAATATCGACCTGCGTAAACGCGTCAAACAGGCGGTTTAAGTCTTCCGCACGGATGCCCTGCCCGGTATCCTTGACTGACACATACAGCAGCACCCTTTCCAATTCCCGCCTGGTCTTTTTGACCGTAACGGTCACAGAGCCTTCTTCGGTAAACTTAATGGCGTTGTTCATAATATTAATAATCACCTGGCGGATCCGCAGCCCGTCTCCATACAGCAGGCGCGGAATCGTTTCATCCACATCCATGACCAGCTGCACCTTTTTATCCCCGATCCTGGTTGCCCCGATGACCCGGATATCCCGCAGCATCTGCGCAATGTCAAACGTATCCTCGCAAATCTCGAACTTTCCCGCCTCGATCTTGGAAAAGTCCAGCAGGTCATTGATCAGCTTGAGCAGCGCCTTTCCGGAGCTTTGGATGTTCAGCAAGTACTTTTCATCCTCCGGCGCCCACTCCTTGCGCAGCAGCACCTCGGTCAGGCCCACGATCGCATTCATCGGCGTACGGATCTCATGGGACATATTCGATACAAACGCGGACTTGGCCTGGTTCGCGGACTCCGCCTGTTCTTTTAAGCCCTTCATAATCTCCGCCTGCTCTTTCACGCGTTCCGTATAATAATAACTGTCTGTAATATCCGTCAGCACATACATTCTGCCATAATAAATATTTTCCTTTTCCACCATGTAGCTGCTGGCCGCATAAATATCCTGCTCCCTGGCAAGCGTTTTCTGCCCCAGGATACAGCCGTCCAGATCTTCCAGGATCTGTTCGGATTTTCCAAGGGAAATGCCCTTGAAGATCTGCTCCGCCTTCTTATTGTAATAGAGAATATTTTCATCATGATCCACGACTACAATGCCTTCCGCCAGCGCATCTACCGCCAGCTCCTTCGCCAGCGTCAGCGTATCGCTGATCCCGCCGCGGAAGATCAGGACACTCAGCAGCAGGGAAGCGGCCAGACAGGCAGGCAGCGTTACATCGTACCCTTTGGCCACACCGCTTTGATAAATAAAAAATCCTGACAACGCGATCAGATTTACCAAAATCAGGCAGGCAAACTGCCTTTTTTCCGCTTCCTTATTCGTCTTTCTGTAGCAGGACAGGCAGACAGCGATCATCACAGCCACATAAGCAATCAGCAGCACGCTATGCAGCAGATACACGATCCCATATTCCAATTCCAGATGCGGAAAAAAGCCGTCCTCCACAAACCGGATGCTGCTGTAAAACAGATGATGTTTTTCACAGGTGAGTACGGCCAGCACGATGACGGCATGGATACCTGCCAGGATACTCTCCGTACGCTGCGAAATCTCCACCTTACATGTCTGCATCACAAACAAAAACTGGCAAAGCACAATAAACGGCTTTCCCAAATAGGCAAAACGGACCGCCATCAGCGCTTCTTTTAGCGTCTCCGCCTCCAATTCCAGCAGATACCCCGCAAAGCTGATGCACAATGCAAGGCTTAGAAACAGCAAATGCCTCTGCTGCCTCGTCGGCTTGCGGCTGACCACGTAAAGAGCCTGCACCATCAGTATTATAATCCCAATATATTGTATGGCAATAAATAATGTATGTATCATCTAACCGTCACGTTCTGCCCTTTCATTAAACTCGCTGACCGGCAGCGGCTTTGCAAAATAATACCCCTGGATCATATCGCAGCCCTGCTCCGCCAGAAATTCCACCTGTTCTTTTTTCTCGATCCCCTCTGCCACGATCTTCATATGCAGCGATTTTGCCAGCCGGATCGTCTCCTTTACGACAATCTCCCCGCGTTCCTTCGAGCCGTCCCCGCGGAAAAAGTCCATATCCAGCTTTAGGACGTCGATCGGCAGGTCTTTTAAGGAATTGAGCGACGAATAGCCCGCTCCGAAGTCATCCATGGAAATCGAAAATCCGCACATCTTAAGCTCTTTTAAAATCTTCTGCAGCAGCTCCTTGTTGCCAAAAAACGCGCTTTCCGTCAGCTCCAGCTCGATTCCGGCATGCGCCGCGCCGTATCCGTCCACCAGCCGGCAGATATGCTCCGCCAGATCTTCTTTTACAAAATTCACCCTGGATACATTGACAGAAACCGGCACTTGCTTTTGCCCGTGAATCTTCCATTCCGACTGCAGCTTTGCCACTTCCGAAATCATATAGTCATCCAGCCTGGTAATAAATCCGTTTTCCTCAAAAATCGGAATAAACCGGTTCGGCGGTATCATCCCGTCTTCCGGCGAGATCCACCGCACAAGCGCCTCGGCGCCTACAATCTTTTCCGTCACCGGATGGAATTTCGGCTGCAGGTACAGCCGAAATTCCCCGGCCGCCAGCGCCGCTTCCATCCGCTCCTCCACTTTGCGCCGCCACAGCTGCTCCTGCAAGATCTGCTGGTCAAAGAGCTTGATATATTCCCCTTCCCTGCCGCGCATCGAGCTCCTTGCCGCACTGGCAAAATGATAGACCTGATCCAGGTCAATCTGCCTGCGCCGCCTCTCCTTGCGGTTCGCCGCAGGGTGCAGCAGATAAATCCCCGCGCTAAAAGAGATCATTTGATCCCTTTTCACCCCGGTCAGCTCTACAAGCAGCTTTTTCAGCCGTTTCTCACACTGCTCCACCGACCGGCAGCGCAGCAGCAATCCGAAATCCGCCTTGGAAAACCGTGCAAACGTCTCTCCCCTGTCCATATTTACCTTCAGATAGCCGTCAATCTTTTTCAGCAGCTCATCCCCCTCCTTGCTCCCGTTACAGGCGCAGAAATCCTGAAACCGGAGCATATGCAGGTTGACAACCGCATACGTATGGTTTGCATTTCCAAACCTGCGCAAAATCTTCCTGCTCTGCTCCAGAAAATGGCACCAGTTATTCCCTCCGGTCACCGGGTCCTGGTACAGCAGGTTCACCATTCTTTTTTGCATCGCAATCGAAGAAAGCACATTTACGAACAAAAGGATCGTCGGCACTCCTAAAAACAGCATCTGCACCAGAATCGCCACATTCATAAAAAATATATTTTTCTGGACAATCGTCAGGGAAGCCCGGTAATACATCCGATAGCCCTGCATCTGCATCGGCACTTCCACCCAGCAGTAAGTATGGAACAGCGGCTCTTCCATCCACCGGTTATCTTCATAGCTGCTTTTTTTCAGCGCTTCGATACTGCGCCCCAGCAGCTGCGGAAACGAAAGCAAAATCTGACGCTCCCCGCCCGCCAGGTTCAGGTCCGGAATCAGCTGGTAAGGATCCATCAGCTGTACATTTTCCGCCCGCCCAAAATCCGGCACCGTCTTGCCATAATATTTCAGCACCTGATCGTTTTCATCGGTAATACAAATATCCCGGTCTTCCTCCAGATACACCTGGATAAATGCAGCCGCTTCAAAGATCGTCTCATTCTGTTCTTTTGTATGCTGGTCAACCATCCGGCCCAGGTTCCTGGCGTCCTCATGGATATCCGCGATCTTCGTATCGATCAGATACCCCTGAAACGTGAACATAAACGTCAGAACCATGCCCACGCAGCTGCTTAAAAATACGAGGAACAAAATGATGGAGGGCCAGATGCTCTTTTTGTAAAACCGTTTGGTTTTTTGTTTTTTTTGGATTTTCATACGAGATCTCCTTGCAGGTGTGCCCGCGGACCACCTGCTGTTTTCTACTGAGATACTCTATTATAGCATATCGACGGTTAAAAACAACCGGAAATTCTGGTTTGATGTGAAAAAGAAGATAGACAAAGGTTACTGTTCACACCTTGTTCAAGCACTTGCTGCTTGGACAAGGCCAAAGAATGCGGCCTGCCAAGCATCCAGCCCTTCGCCGAAGGCGAACTTTCCATGGGCTGGATGCCGTTACAGTTCGCAGCTGTCCTGCTTTTTGGACAGGTGTGAACTGTAACAGACAGAGAATCAAGCTCCCTCATCCTGCGCCTGTTGTCCTTCTATTTTAGAAAAAAGATAGGGAAGCGCCGCGGCAAATAAAACTGTTGACAGCGTATACTTAAAAGTACCGCTGCATCCAAACGCAGCCAGATCCAATGTTTCCCAGTTCCTGGCCCAGATTAAAAACACATTGATCCCATAAACAGCAAAATCAAATACCGCCACACCTTCCAGATAATCCCATGCGCAAACTGCTACACCGCGGTGCATCCTTCTCCACACAAGCATGGACAGCACTCCCGGCATCAGTATCAGTAAAAACTCCTTAATCATTTTTATTCCTCCTGCCCAGGCTGGCCTTCTTCCAGCCCATAGATACAGTAACACAAACTGGCGCCGGTATTTTTTCCGTTTATGTACAAAATGCTGCCGTCTGCCTGATCTTCCCCATGTGTGGGCAATTCCAGGCCATGGCTTGCATCTGTGTCTGCGTAAATTACCAATTTGTAAATATTCCCTTTCTGAAACCAGATATCCTGATCCATTACCAGATCATACACGCTGCTCGTCTGCAGCAGCTGTTCTGATACCGTTTTCATGGCCAGAGTGTTTCCTTGCGGATCCTGCAGCTCAAAAAATATGGTTCTGTCTGTATCCTCTTTCGGTCCGGCCTCCTGGCCCGGCATTCGAAGCCGGATATAGGAAAGCATACTGCATGCTGCCTGGAAAGTCTGCACATAGGGGGTTGTCTTGGATATGCATGGTGTCTTTCCTTCTCCTTCGCCCCGCATCTGGTCTGTTTTTAGCTTTGCACTTCCGATCAGGCAGCTTGTGCGTGTCTGCAGACGGTAGATATTCATTTTGATTTCATAAGGGACTGTCCCGCCATCTACATCCAGGCAGATCTGGCCGGATGCATCTCCGTTTACATATACGAAACGGGTTTCATCGTCCTGTGTTTTTGATTGATAGGAAAGGATGATACTGTACCAATGCCCCTCTGTCAGTCCCAGATTGTCAAACTGTATTATTTGTTCAACTCCGTTGATCCCATTTTGTATATCAATATCTCTGGAAATGGTTCGGTGCTTTGCTGTATCATCATAGATTTCCATATGCAGGATGCCGCGTTCGTTTTTCTCTTCTGGCAGCCCTTCCAAAAAGATACCTACCCCCTGCAGATGATCGAACCCTGCATAGAAATGCTGTTCCAAATGCAGGCAATCTTTCAACAGAATACCAGGCTCCTGCAGGCTTTCCGTGTTGGATATGGTTGGATACAGCAGGTCATCCATCAGATAGCTTTCATCAAATGCTGTCCCAAGCTGTACGCTCCCTGTTTCCTGGTATTCCCGCATCAGGCTGTAAAAACGGTCCTCGCGCTCTTTCATATGTGCATCCGCATTGTCCGCTGTTACGTATACGCCGAAATCCTCCAGCTGGATTTTTCCATAGATCTGGTCTGCCATACGGCTTAGCGTATCTGCGTGTGCATGCCGTGCATCCAGAAAGTTATACGGATTACGGTTATACCTGTTTGCAAATGAAAAATCCCAATAATCCGTAATATCCGCCAGCGCTTTCAAATACTCCCAATATTGCGGGCTTTCATAGGATAAATACTGGCTGATATAAGTACTTGCCAAAACCACCTGAAGTCTGATTCCTGCATCTTCGCAGATTGCTTTGATTTCCTTTACTGCTTCCAGGTTATGCGCCATTGCCGGCATATCATTATGTATGCCGTCTGCCGCATTCTGTAACAGGTCCGCAAGATCTTCATTGATATATACAGCCGTTGCGTAAGGATCCCGTTTGCGGTCCTGCACAGCTGTATAGATCCCTCCGTACAAAGCATTTTCCTTTGATTTTCCTAATGGGAGGAACGGAAGCGTTCCGTCTGTCTTTTGCTTTAAAAATTCCAGGCTGTCCCGGATGCCTCCTTTATATAAATACTGCACAAATTCCGTCAGCATATTTTTATCCGTATCCAGCGCGGCAGGCTGGTAACAATAGCCCGTCTCGTCTGCCTCCCGTTCTTCGACGGTATAAAAATCCACCTCCAGCGAACTGAGGTTCAAAAATATTCTTTTGATATCCGTATTCTGCGCAATCCATCT
Organism: uncultured Eubacterium sp.; assembly: GCA_947564835.1. GTDB lineage: Bacteria > Bacillota > Clostridia > Lachnospirales > Lachnospiraceae > Eubacterium_J. The sequence continues at coordinate 8,832 of CANOET010000025.1, forward strand.
CACCCAGCTCAGATAATCGTGGAAGTTCCCGTAATTTGCCGCGAGATTGTAATAGGTATCGCCGGTGAGGCTGTATAAATGCTCTTCACTGATATACATGCCCTTGGAGCCTCCAAGTATTACACCGTCATATTCTTTATGATGCTCTTTAAAGTAATGATACTGGTACATCCTAAGATTATATGTTTTTCCAGGTATATAATATACGCCGCCGTCTGCGGCAGACGAATGAAAATAGCTGTAAGGATCCACAATATAATTGACAGCCGCCATTGCAAGCATCAAACACACAGACCCTGCTGCCAGCAGTATGACCCAGCGCTTTGCCGCCATAGGACACAGCAACTTTTCCCGGCCCCTGCTTCTTTGAAGCCCCATCCTCTTATCCTCCTAAAACTGAAAATATAAAAACGGCACAGTCCTTGACATATTTAAAATACATAACAGCATCAAAACCCATGCATAGCAAAGGCTGGCCATATGATTTCTGTGCCTGTCCATAATTTGTCCGGTATTTGGGGCAAACCAGCAAATACCGGCCGCAAATACAAGCAAGGCTCCATGGAACCCCTTCTCCATCAGATACGAAACTGCCTGCAGAACACAGGAAATACACCGGTCGATTCCCGTCCCTTCTGCGCAGGAAAAGTTAAAAAGCCCCTGGTATACCATCCATGCATCCTGAAATGTTTGGGACACAAATAAAATCCTCGTACCGACGACCCCCATAGCTGTCAATAAAAAAGCCGGCGCCTTATGCATCTTTTTCCCATGGCGGCTTCTCCATGCCGCGATACATACGAATATGCCGTTAACCAGCCCCCATAATACAAACGTCCAGCCGGCCCCATGCCAGAAGCCCGACACAAAAAAAGTTACTATCGTGGCCACATAATAATTGCGGAACCGGCTTTTCTTCTGATAGACGCTGCGGAATACATAAGCAGACAAAAACCGTGAGAGCGTCATATGCCACCTTCTCCAATATTCCTGAAAATTAAGCGCTTTATAAGGCGACTGAAAATTCTGCGGAATAATGATGTTAAACATCCTCCCCAGCCCGATCGCCATATCCGCATACCCGGAAAGGTCAAAATAGTACGAAACTGTATATGCAACCGAATAATACCATGCATCCGTAAAAACGATACCGCCGCTGATATTGCTGAAAAACTGCTGGGCATCTGTCGTCAGCGGGTCAGATAAAAGCACTTTTTTTGCACATCCGATCCAAAAAATCATCAGGCCCCCTGCGATATTTTCGTAATTCACCCTGCGGTTATCCGGATTTTCGAACTGGGGAATCATTTCCTTATGATGTACAATCGGCCCGACGATCAATTGCGGAAAAAATGTGATAAAGAGCGCATAATTCAAAAAATCATACTCCTGCGTCTCATGCCGGTAAGAATCTGCCAAAAACGCGATCTGCTGAAAGGTAAAAAATGAAATGCCAACCGGAAGCGCCAGGTTCCAATGCGCATATCCAGTGCCAAACAGCATATTGACATTGTCGATAAAAAAATCCATATATTTATAATATCCCAGCAAAGCAAGATTTGCAAGAACCGCAAACGCAAAAAATACTTTTCTTAAGATCCCCTCTTTTTGCCACCGGCCAAGAATTGTCCCCGCTGCATAATTCAAAACGATCCCGCCCGCAAAATAAGGAAAGAACGCTTTGCTTCCCTGCGCATAAAAAAAGAGCGAGGCAGCAACCAGCCACACTTTTTCCATGGAATACCGATTGATTTTTAACAGCAGATAATACCCGCATACCGTAACCGGCAAAAAAAGAAATAGAAACTTATAAGTACCAAACAGCATAATGATACCTCCCCATACAATAAACGGCTTCCCTCCATCCATAAATGTTTGCCAAAAGCAGGCTTGCTGCTTCCATACCAAGGCTGCGAACCATAAGACGAATCACTCCAGCCCTCTTATGGTCCCTGTATTTCAAAAGCCAGCAGACACTCTGCACCCTGTCTTTTAGTTTTCTGCGGTCTTTTCTGCACAGTTTTCCGTAATACAGCAACAGTATCTCCGCCTCATAAGCCATCATTCCATAAATGTAATTCCGTATCCTCCCATCCGCCTGCCCTGCCAACCGGATTCCTTGTACAATCGCGTGATGCAGCTGCGCCGCGCCTTGTAGCGTAAAAACACTCGTTGCAGAGCCTGTCCGCATCTGGAGGTATGTATAATAATCTACACCGATACACCGGTATGAGCCTGCCGCCAGGATACAGCGCAGCGACCAGGCCAGATCTTCGCTGCGGACACCTTCCTCAAAATAAATGCCGTGCCCGCATATCAGGTCGCGTTTCACCAGCTTATCCCAGCAGCCTCCCGCAAAACCATACCTGGAAAAATACTGAAAGACCTTTGTCTGATCTGCGCATGCTTTGGACAGCATTTTTATATCTGCTAACGGGATTTTTTTTCCGCCCGGATACTGTTTCTCCGCTTTTAAAAAGTACAGGTCTGCCGGGCTTTTTTGCAGCGTATCCAAAAAAACACGGCATGCCCCGTCTGCAATCTGGTCATCCGCATCAATAAACAGCAGATATCTGCCGACTGCTGCCCGGATCCCTGCATTCCTGGCAGCAGACACTCCCCTGTTCGGCTGATGGATCACACGCACAAAGGCATATGCAGCCTGATATCTGTCGCAGATCTTTCCAGATTCGTCTGTAGATCCGTCATCAATCAAAAGCAACTCCATTTGCGCTGTACACTGCCTGCAAATACTTTCCAGGCATCCGGGCAGATATCCTGCAACATTATAGACCGGAACAATGATGCTGATTTCCATATTTTTCGACATCCTTTTTCCAATTCCTACCGATTGTGCTTCGGCTGCGCTACGATCACCCGTGCATGTTCGATGCTGACCGTTTCCCCCGGTTCTAAGATCACGGACATTCCCTTTTGCACTTTGACCCCGTCTGCAGTTCCTTCCCCGTCTAACAGCGTATACACCTGCAGCGTAGAGCTGTGGTTCTGATACTGGTCGACCTGCTCAAAATACTGGGTCTGATACTTTTGTTCTTCGATCGGCTGATCGGTATATTTTCTCGTTTTTGACCTGCGGTCCGGGTGAACGGAAAAAAATGCCTGCGAAATCTGCAGCTGCCGTTCCCTGCCAAAATCATAAAACCGATACGTGCAGCCTGCGTTTTCTTCGATCTCATATACGAGCGACCCCTTCGACAGCGCATGCAGCGTTCCCGCTTCGACGTATACGTAATCTCCCTTTAGTACATGCAGCCGGCCTGCAGCCTCCTCCACTCTGCCTGCAAGGATACTTTGCCTTAGTTCATCTGCCGTATGGCACCTGCATCCGTTAAAAATAAACCGCTCCTCCGGTTCCTCCAGAAAATACCAGGATTCGTTTTTTCCGGCTGCCAGGCTGCCATCCAGCACGGCTGCCGTATCGTCATCCGGGTGGACCTGGATGCTCAGGTGCCCGCCTGCCTCCACCAAGGCAATGACCAATGGAAAATACGCATACTGGCCAAGCCCGAACCGGTGTTTTTGCTGATCAAAATATTCATTCAGCGTCTTTCCCTTATAAGCCCCGTTTAAAATAAGGCTGCTCTCTGCCTCGTTGCAATAAACAGAATACAAATGCCCGATATTCTTGCAATCGCTGCCGGAATAAGGCGTCAGCCTGCTTCCGCCCCATATGGTCTCATGAACCTGTGTCTTTAATACTAGCATTCCGATTTCCTCCCTGTAATCCCGCATAAAATCTGTTCCCGCAGCCTGGTCATCTGCGCAAAACATACATCCATATCCAACTGTTCCCATTCGGGCTGTGTAATATTCCGGATCAGCGGCGTGTCAATTTCGATCATATTTTCATCCTCTTTTACCAGCCCCATCACTTCAAAACCGCTAAATTCCTTTTCGGAACGGTGTTCGCTGTAATTGACCTTCTCTGCCTTCTGCGGATATAAAATAATTTTCCTGCATTGCGCCGTAGAGATAATATCGCACAGGCCGCTTCTGACCCCGATAAAATAACCGCAGTATTCCAGCAAAGGCACGCTCTCTTCATAAGAAAAGAAAATATCCGGCGCCCGGTATGCGCTGCAATAGCTACAATTTACAAACACCCGGTAGCCCGCCTTTTTTAATCTGCCAATCAGGTCATTCCAAAAAATCATCGGCAGCTGCGTGACCGAATTTGCATCCGGGGCAATAATCACCGTCTGATGCTCCGCAAGCCCCCTTTTTGCCATATCAAAATAAAAACGCCTGTCCTTTTTCACAAATACCGGGCGCAAAGCCTTCATCCCTTTTTTCAGCCCTAATACATAAGACCGGTAGGTATCCAGAAACTGAAACCTTTCCGTCATCCTTACCCTGCACCGGTTCACATACAGATCATAATGCCATGGAAACATCATCGTGACATGCAGCCTTTCACAACCTAACAGCATACACGCTTTCTGGATACTGCTTGCCTGATACGTTCTGACCTGCTCGCAATTGGATATGGAAAAAAGCGGCGCAACCCCCATCATACCTGCAGAGTCTCCGACCATCACATAAGACTCTGCCGGATGCTCCCGCAGCCAGTTTTGAAAAAACATAAACTGCAGATAAGAATCCCCGGTCGCACCCCTCATAAAAAAAATATGTACCTGTCTGCCATATTTTTTCCGTATCCTTTGTATTTCCCTATATCCAATCACTACTTTGACTGCCGCATATAAAAAGGGCGTATGTTTTCTGAAAAAAATAACGCATGGATCAGCGATCCTTCTGTCTAAGATCCGCATGTTCCCCCTTTCCGGAGCATAACTGGAAGCGCCGCAGCAGCTCCTTTTTTTTCTCTTTGGAAATAGCAAAACACGCTGCTATGTCCGGTTCGCAAAACTTATAAATATCATAGTAGACGATCTCTTTGTAAGTAACGCCTTTCTCCCCAAGAAGCCTGTGCGCGCCTGTGCGGTAAGGCTGTGTAACAGACACTGCCGTCCAAAGGCCGGACATATCGATCATGGCATAATAATCCATCAGATACATCATCTGCTGTTTTGGCAGGACCAGGGAAAACACATTATTCCCCTGGCCGCGCACTGCACGTATGAGATGGGGATTGCATGCAATTACAATTACCTTTTGGTATTTGTTCTGGCTGATATACCGCGACAGCATCAGGATCCCCCAGAAATTGCATTCTATATTTTCCGAACAAAAAAGCAGGTATCTCGTTTTTCCAGGTTCTGCACCATATTTTCTTTTTATGCCGTGCCATAAAATACTCCCCTTTACAGCACCCGCTAATTTTTTTAAAAGCATCTTAAAGTTCTCCGTTGATATCGACCTGCACGTCCAAAAGCCCGCTGTTTCTGGCCAGGTTTACCGCATGGCTCATCTGCAGCCCTGACGGCTTACGGTCATTAAATAAAATACGTTCCCCCAAAGGCATCTCAAACAGGATTTCATCGCACCTTAGCCCCTGCTGCCTGATAAACTCCATGGTCTTTTCTTTTGCAGACTTTTCCCTGCCAGTCAGTATCAGTACATAATCCTCGTCAGGGATCTGGTCCAAAAAATCCTTCACACCCGCTAACAGCTGGTCTTCCCCTGTCTTATATCCATTATGGACAACCAAAGTCCCGTCAAAGTCAAAAATCCATGTTTTCGGCAGCTTTGACAATACGATCTTTTCCATTTCCAATGCCTCCGTCCCAAATGCATGCATTCCATAAATAAATACCCTGATAAAAAGCCAGGCACATGGAATCATAATCTTCCCAGCAATGGCTGGCAAGCGACAGCCAGATCACCGCATGGATCAGCCGCAGCCTGCCCTCGTCGCACGCAGGGATCTTATGCAGAAAATAATCCGTAAATGGTTCCCATCCGCTTTGTGCGATCTGATAGCAAACCTCCTGCCCTTTGATGGCAAGTTCAAAATTTTTAATATTAAACTGGTCAAAAGAGCCCTGGATCGAATAATACAGCTTCGCCCAGTCATAATCAACGTCGCCCACCAGCGGCGTCCTGCCAAAATATCCCCTTGCATCAATAAAATAAATACGGCCTTCCCGGTCGATCATGGTATTGGTCAGCGTGCAGTCTCCATGTATCAACCCAAATTGTGTATGGCTTTCCAGCAGCTGGTCTGTCATCTGCTGAAACAGGTCCCGGAAAAAGAAAATGTTTCTGCATTTTTTACCGTTGATCTGCAAATAAGGCTCATTTGCAAACGGGATCACATTCCTGATACCATTCAGCCGCTTCCAGGTCTTATTGCAATAGTCCTCTTTAAGGTCAAATACATCCGGCCCGATGCTTTCCAGATGATGCAGCCTGTCCAGCTTTTCTACCAGCTGGTCGATGACCGCCCTTTTCTGCTGATCCGAAAGCTGCGCTTTGAAAATATTTTCGCCGTCGATCCGTTTCATTGTCAATGGCTCCCATGCTTCGATTTGCGGTATCCCGTCAAAAGCATGCTTCGATACAGCCCGGTACCAGGCCGCTTCCTGACGGATCAGCCTTTTTCCTTCCTCGGTCAGCCCTTCTTTGACCACCTGGTCCTTTGTAAACGTCATCTTATTATACGGCCTGCATCTGTTTTGGCTGCCGGTATCCGCCTTTTGGATCGACGCTATGGAACCGGCTTCTTTCGTATCCAGCAGGGGAAGAGGTTCCATACGGATCCTTGCCTGTTTCAGCCACCTTGTAAAGCTTCCTGCCTTTGGCAATCCCAAAAGCCGTTCTTTATTCTCAAATAAAAACAATCCGGCCACCCCGTTTGTATCCGAGGCTGACTTCTCCAATACATAGTTCTCATACTTCCAGCTGCATGTAAATCGATCTGTAACACCGATATAGCTGGCCCGTTCCAGACTATCCAAGGAAAGGTCCTGATCCAGCAAAAGATCGGACCAAAGCAGCAGAACCGGCTTCTGATCCGGGATATATTCCAGCGCTTTTTTGATCCCGCAGACATTCCCTTCTCCCTGCGACCGGATCAAAAGATACCTGACCTGCGCAAACACCTCCAGATAGTCCCGCAGCGCCTCATACTTATAATCTCCGATAATCAGGTACCTTGCATCCGGATATTTCTGAAACAGATGAAAAATAACAGGCAGATTATTCACAGGTACAATTGCTTTCGGCCGGTTTTGCGTCAAATGACCAAGCCTGGTTCCTTTTCCGCCGGCCTGGATAATAATATATTCGATTTCCATCTTTTTCTCCTCATGATCTGATTGCTGCTAATATTTCTGCATAGCTTTCCTGATGCCCGAACAAAACGGATGTTCCCAGAACAAATCCCTTCACACCCTTTTTTGAATACTCCTGTATCCGCTCCAGCGTGCAGGCGCCATCCAGATACACCTCATAATGGTAACAGCTCTTTTGCTCTAATAATTCTTCGATTTTTTGAGATACATAGGGCTCAAACTGCCTTCCGGCATGTCCGGGATTGACACACAAAACGAGCACTTTATCCACCACATGCAAAAGCTCCTTAACTGTATAAAAAGACGTTCCGGGATTAATCGCGATCCCCGGCGTAACGCCAAGATTCCTCATTTTTTCAATCACATACTCTGTGGCGCAGGTAGATTCCGGGTGGACATATGCCACATCGGCCCGTACCTGGCTTAAAATATCCAGATACCGTTCCGGTGACTTCATCATCAGATGTATCTCCATGCTTTTTTCCGTTGCCGACCGGATATATTCCATATCCTGGAACCCCATCCCGAAATTGTCTACAAAATTTCCATCCATAATATCAATATGATAGGAATCAATCCCTGCCTCATCCAGATTTTTTACCTCTTTTTCCAGATTCGCATAATCTGCGCACATCATGGACGCGCTAAACTCTGTCATTGTTCGTTATCCTTCCGTTCTTTTTTTACCAGTATCAGCTGGCTTCCCCTTCCATAAATAAGAGACAAATTCATCCTCGTATTTCTTTAAATATTTCATGTTACAAATGCTCATTGCCCAAAGCAGCCGGTACCTGTTTTTGATTCGCTGGTAAATCCTGCTGTTTCTTTCTTTTAATTGCTCCGTAAATCTTTTCCCATATCTTCTCCCTTTCTTTTTATTGCAAAACCGCAAAAATACAGTTACATAATAATCAGTCACCACGCTTACCAGCTTCCGGTACCAATATTCCCTGCCTGCCTTTGTTTTTTCACAGTTGCGCCCTTCGGTATCCAGCATGGCATGTATCACCGCCTCATGCTGGCGGATCCTGGCCACACGGTTTTTTGCCGACACACTCTGGCTTTCATCTCCGACCCGGTATACATATAACTGCAGATCCAGGATACACAGCCTGTCGGCATGGCTGCACGGCGATGTAAAAAACAGTGCATCATCATAAGATACTTTTTCCGGCATTTGATAACAGAGCTTTTGATAAAAATCCGTCCGGTAAATGATTCCATGCATACAAAACAACTGCCGGTACCTGCCCCATTCCCGTATGAGCTGCTCCATATCCAAAAACCGTACCACCCTTTCCACTGCCTGCCCCATATCCGAAAACCGTACCGCCCCTTTCGCCGCCTGCACAGCAGGCCGTTCCCGGGCCTTTTTGCGTACGGCACGGATCTGTGTAACCGCCCCGTTACGGATCTGATACCTGTCGTATCCGCAGACTACAACCTGCGCTTCCATTCTGGAAAGCAGCTTTAACACCTGTTCCAGCTGCTTCGTATGCAGCCAGTCATCTGCATCCAGCACTTTAAAATAAACCCCTCTGCAATGCCCCGTTCCAAGGTTGACAGCTGACCCATGCCCTCCGTTTTGCTTGCGGAGCAGCTGGAAGATGTCCGGATACCGGACCACATAATCCCATGCATACGCGGCGCTGCGGTCCGTAGAACCGTCATCGACAATAACCACCTCCAGATACTTCCTGCAGCTTTCCTGCACCAGAAGGGAATCCAGACATGTTCGGATCGTCTTTTGCGCATTATACATAGGGACGATCACAGATAATATTTTCTTATGCATTTGCTATCCCCTCATACCGGTCGCAAATTTCCTTCGCAGGCCCGCATGCTGCCACCTGCCCGTTTTCCAGCCATACCGCTTGATTGCACATAGACCGGATCTGTGCCATCTCATGTGAAACAAATAAAACCGTAGTCCCTCCGCTCATCATTTCCAGCATGCGCTTCCTGCTTTTTTCCTGAAAGCCTGCATCGCCGACAGAAAGTATCTCGTCTACAATTAAGATCTCAGGACGTACTGCCGCCGCCACGGAGAACGCCAGCCGCATAACCATACCAGAAGAATAATTCCGCAGCGGGGCTTCAATAAAATCCTGCAATTCTGAAAATTCTAATATTTCAGAATACTTCTTCTTCAGAAACTCCTCGGAATACCCTAAGATCGCGCCGTTCAAAAATATATTTTCCCGTCCCGATAAGTCAAAATCAAATCCGGAGCCTAATTCCAGCATCGGTACAATATTCCCCCTGCTGACCGCCGTTCCGCATGTCGGTTTCATAATCCCGGATATTACTTTCAATAACGTACTCTTCCCGGCTCCGTTCCTTCCTACAATTCCGAAAACATCTCCCTTTTTCACTTCAAATGATACATTCTGCAATGCCAGAAATTCTGTATAATGCAGCTTGTTTGTCAAAGAACGTATAGCAAATTCCTTTAACGTGCGGATATGGTCATCCGCCCTGCGAAACCGCACGGATACGCCGTTTACTTCGATCATGGTGCGGGTTGAAGTACCTTTTTTTGTCTGCTTCATCATCGGCTCCTAAATATAAAAAATAAATTTGTCCTGCAATTTACGGAATATCCATATCCCCGCAGCTAAAAAAGCACACGAAATACAGGTACAGATCAGGTATTCACGCGGCTGCGGAGAAATCCCTTCCAAAATAATCTTGCGGAAAAACTGTATAAAATGATACATCGGATTAAACTTTAGCAGCCCAGTCCATGCGTCCGGCAAGATCGATTCCGGATAAAAAATCGGTGTCGCATACGTAAGCACCATACTAAACACACTCCATATAAACTGCATATCACGGAAGAAAACCATTGCTGCTGACAGCATAAATCCCACGCCCAGGCAGAATATAAATAAACATACCAGGTCAAACGGAATCAAAAGCCACGCTTTTGTCATCCTGACGCCTGTCGCAAAGCTCATCAGGAATAACGGAATCAATGAAATCAGCAGATTAATACTTGTAGAAACCACTTTAGATACCGGATACACATACTTTGGAACATAAACTTTCGTAATCAGCCCGGCATTCCCCGTAACGGCATACAAACTGATATTCGTTGATTCGCTGAAAAAATTAAATAATACGATCCCTGCCAGCAAATATACCGGATAGTTTTTTATATCTGCCTGAAATATGGTTGAAAATACAACATACTGCACCGACATCATCAGCAATGGATTCACAAAGCTCCACAAAGCTCCAAGAACAGAACGTTTATATTTGACCTTAAAATCTCTCGACACGAGCTGTTTCATCAAAAACCTGTATTTTTTCATCATTCCGGCAGCAAGAATCACCCTGTTTTTTCTATTCCTGCGATATTGATATATCAGATATATCCCATACGCGGCCAACGCCAGACCCGCCGGTATTACAATCTGCCAGTAATGCGGCCCCGTCCAGACCTGGTCTGTCCCAAAGGTATCAAAGCACAGTCCGCCTTCTGCTTTTTCCCCATTCCGGTACATCTGCATATGCGCTGGCTGCGGGTCCAGATGGCACCAGACGCCTGCGGCGCTTCCGGCTATACTATCCTCCGATTTCAACTCTATGGCAAGCATATGCCCTCTAAGCGCTTCCAATCGTTTTGGAAACCGGACCGTAACCGCCTGGCCCTCCTGCATTCCACCCATATCCGCCTGCGTTTCATAGAGCAGGCTGCCAGCCGTATCATCGTACAGCAAAAGATCCAAATGTCCTGCATTCCCCCTCTGAAACGCAGCAATATAAATCTGGAACCCTTCCATCGTATCCATATCGCACCGGAACATTTGACGCAAAACAACTCCCTGCACAAGCTCCTCTGACGGGTAATCCCTGTCAGAGCTCACGACCGCTTTATTTGCAGACCGTTCAAATAACTGGTCTCCTGCCGCATAATACACTACGGCTGCAATCAGAAAATACATAACCACCGCAAGGATGCATCCCTGATCAAATTTGATGTTCCACTTTCTTTTTGTTCTCATAGCATCCCATTTAGTCCTCCGGATTCATTGTTGCATAAATAGCATTCATTCTCTTTTGCACTGCCATCGTGTCATATTCCCGGACCTTTCCCTGGTTGCGCCTGCCGCAGCCGGATCTAAGCCGATCATGCTTAAGCAGTACGGAAACTGCCCTGGCCAATTCCTGCACCCGTCCCGGACGAAACCGCATACCGCCTGCCCGGATGCAGACTCTCCGGTGCATCCTGTCCCCCTGATGTATACACCCCGTATTCCTGCACTCCATACATCCGCCAATCAACTCCTTATTCCCGCGGATATCTGAGACGACACACGGCAGCCCCGCTGCCATCGCCTCCAGCAGAGAAACCGGCATCCCTTCCCTTACAGAAGGAAACACAAAAATATCTGCCGCACCGTAAATATCCGCCATCTGTTCCTGGAACCCGGGCATTCTGACATATCCGCCCACACCAAGCCGATACGCATAACGCAGCAGATCTTCCCGCAGCTTTCCCTGCCCGCACACAAGATAATACACATCCCGCCTGTGCAGCCTGGCTAACGCAGCAATCACCATCCTGTGATTCTTTCCCTTATTGAGTTCGCCGACAGAAAGAAGGATATATGCCTGTTCCGGAATCTGATACCTGATGCAAAGCGCTTTCTTCTTTGCCTCCCGCAGAGCCGGATAAAAAGCATCAAACAAATGCGTATGGACGCCTGCCCCCGGAATCCGCCAAACACTTCCCGCCCGGAATCTGCGTTTCGCCAGCCGGTAATCGTCCAAATTCACAGTGACCAGCAGATCCGTCCAACGCGCCAGCAGCTTTTCCGCCGGATAATACAGCAGCCAGCTCCAAAAAGGCGCGCCGCGGTAAAAATGAAATCCATGCGCCGTATAGACAACCCCGATCCCGCGCCTGTGCGCAACGATTCTTGCCAATGCGCCGCCAACCGGCGAATGGCAATGCATCCACGCAAAGCGACATCTTCCGGTCAGCTCCCATAACTGTAGATACGCTTTCAGACAGCCGCAGACAGAACCCGGATTCCTTGGGCAATCCCACTGATGCTGCACTACCCGCATCTGCCGCAGCGTCCGCCGCATCTGCCGGATGCGATTCACATTGCACGTATTGCCTTCCTTATAATTACAGGCTACATGCACCTCATATCCCATTTCCAGCAGCAAACGCAGATTCGGCATATTAAACTGGTCGATCATAGAAGCTACCGACGCAAGCATCAGCACTCTTTTTCTTTCCATTCTTTTCATGATTCACTCATAATCTCTGCGACCGATTTCATAATCCTGACATACATAGAATAACTGTCTGCCTTTCCTTTTTCAGACGGCTCCAGCAAATCCAGCACAGCTGCTGACGGATGCACTGCGCCCCATAAGATTTCATCCGCATTCGCATCCAGCGCCCGGCAGATATTAACAAACGTTTCCAGGCTCATAATTCTTGTCCCGCGTTCGATATGCCCCATATAAGACATGCTGATCCCGCTCCTTTTTGCCAGCACATCCTGCGACCATCCCTTTGCTTTCCTGACCTGGCGGATTCGATTCCCAACCATTCCATAATCCAACTCCTGCATACCCTGCCTCCCATTCAGCATCCCGCAGCTTTTCAGCCGTTTCTTTTCAGCCTGCATCAGACTTCTTTTAAACATAACAAATATCTATAAAATGTTATGCATTACAAACAAAGTATAATATAAAACCAGGCGCGGAAATATAAGGAAAATGCTTAATTTACAGGCTCTGCGGCCATTGCTGCCTCTGTACACATGTGAAAATCAAATGTATTTCATCAAATGTTTTGCAAAACTACTTGTATATAGAAATAGCACTGGAAAATAGACAAATTGTATGATTGTTAATATGAAAAGTGGGAAAATAAAGTAGATTTTTGTAAGATTTAACCAATTTTTCAGATAGAGTTGCAAAAGCAAAAAAATTAGTATACAATACTTTTGCATAACATTTTATAGATAAATGTTATCAAAGAGAAGTATATAAATACTGGCAGAAAAACCCATCCGTTTTACGAATGGGTTTTTCTGATGTTGCTTATTGATTCTAAATACCTACAGAATCCGATCAGCCATAATACCGATATGAAAATGAAAAATATAAATACTTTTCATTTACTAAAAGTGCATACATTTCTGGACGACACTGCGGGCTGTGGCCAAGAACTGTGGCTATCCGGATGACTCTCAGGTGTTGTAAAGCCCGCAGTGTCGTTCGCTTAGCCACATCCCCCGGCTAACCAGGATCCTTCGGGAAGCTCCGCCCTGATTTCATCCTCTGCTTCCACTCCTTAATCCGCTCCAGCCGCTCTTTCAGTTCCGCCTCCATCCCCTGCCCGTCCGGCTGATAATACGACCGCCCCAAAAGGGCATCCGGCAGGCACTGCATCGCTGTCAGCTTTTCCGCCGTATCATGTGCATATTCATACCCTTCGCCATACGAAAGCTCTTCCATCAGCTTCGTCGGCGCATTGCGGATAACAAGCGGCACAGGTTCCGACAACTGTTCTGCCGCATCCTTTTTCGCCCGTTCATAAGCCATATACAATGCATTGGACTTAGGCGCCAGCGATACATACACAACCGCCTGCGTAAGATGCACGCTGCATTCCGGCATCCCCAGAAAATGGCATGCCTGATAAGCCGCCACTGCCTGCTGCAGCGCCTGGGGATCAGCCAGCCCGATATCCTCGCTGGCAAACCGTACCACACGCCTGGCCACATACAGCGGATCCTCCCCTGCCTCCAGCATCCGCGCCAGCCAGTAAACTGCTGCATCCGGATCGGAATTACGCATAGATTTATGCAAGGCGGAAATCAGGTTATAATGCTCCTCCCCTTTTTTATCATACAGCAAGGATTTTTTCGACGTACACTGCTCCAGAACCCCTTTGGAAACAACAATCCCATCCCCGCTGGTTTCCCCGTTCAGCACAGCCATTTCCAGCGTGGACAGCGCCGTGCGGGCATCTCCGTTCGCAAAATCCGCGATCACCTCATACAATTGCGGCTCCATGCTGACACGCAGGTTACCGAACCCGCGCGGGTCCGCTATTGCACGCTGCATCAGACACACCAGATCCTCCCGCTTTAGCGCCTGCAGGACAAATACCTTGCAGCGGGACAGCAACGCGCTGTTTATTTCAAAAGACGGATTTTCCGTCGTCGCACCGATCAGGATAATGCTCCCCTTTTCCACAAACGGCAGAAACGCATCCTGCTGGGCCTTATTAAAACGATGAATCTCATCGATAAATACAATTGTCCGTTCGCCGTACCTGCGGTTGTTTTCCGCCTGCTGCATCACCGCACGGATTTCTTTAATTCCGCTGGTCACTGCAGAAAAATCAAGAAACACAGACTTTGTACGATTAGCAATAATACGCGCCAGCGTCGTCTTGCCTACACCCGGCGGCCCCCAGAAAATCATCGACGACACCTGGTCACTTTCAATCAGGCGGCGCAGCACTTTGCCCTTTCCCAAAAGATGCTCCTGCCCGGCATATTCATCCAGACTCTGCGGACGCAGTCTGGCTGCCAGGGGCTGCGGCATATGATTTTCAAATAATGACATCTGTTCCAATACTCCAGCCTCCCGCATACATAATCCTTATTTATGTAAAATCCTCTAAATATATATGAACTCTTACCTTGGAATTTCTTTATAGCCTTTTAGCTTGTATTAGCCAGAAGAGAAACACTTTTGACATAGTGTTACATTTTGGGGCTTCCCGAAAGGTCATGTTTAGCCAGGGGATGTGGCTAAGCGGACGACTCTGCGGGATGCGGCCAGGGGATGCGCCGGGAGACACACCTTGGGCGGACTGGGGCAACGCTGC
>CANOET010000026.1 GCA_947564835.1 uncultured Eubacterium sp.
TCTTAACATTCTGGAATAGGAGCCGGAAGCCAGGCCCTTTCCCCCTCATCCGGCATCCGCATAGCCACTAAAAAAACACAAACGTCAATTCTGTCGCCCAGAATCAGAATTTTCCCACTTAGCGCAAATAATCATATTTCTAAGTCCCTAAATTTTTTTTACTGCTTCCAGCCTTCCTTCAGACAACCGCACTAAAATCGTATCACCGCCTGCAACCTGATCCGCCAGAATAATTTTAGCAGCCAGTGTCTCCACCGTTTTTTGCAGGTAACGTTTCAGCGGCCTTGCGCCATATACCGGATCATACCCGTTTGCCACGATAAACTGTTCTGCTTCCGGCGTCAGCTCTACGGACAGGCTGCGGTCCGCAAGACGTTTGTTTAAGTCTTTCATCAGAAGGCGGATAATACTGCCGATATCCGTCTTTGTCAGCGGTTTAAACAAAATAATCTCATCCAGGCGGTTTAAAAATTCCGGGCGGAAACTGCTGCGCAGCTGCGCCATTACGGCTTCTTCGCATTCCGGACGGATCTCCCCTTTTTCATCGATACCTTCCAGAAGGTGCGTAGAGCCAATATTGGAAGTCATGATCAGGATTGTATTTTTAAAGTCTACCGTCCTTCCCTGCGAATCGGTAATCCGCCCGTCGTCCAGTACCTGCAGCAGCACATTGAACACATCCGGATGGGCTTTTTCGATTTCATCGAATAATACGACGGAATACGGCTTTCTGCGCACGGCCTCGGTCAGCTGCCCGCCCTCTTCATAACCTACATATCCGGGAGGAGCCCCGATCAGGCGGGATACAGAATATTTTTCCATATATTCGCTCATATCCAGGCGTACCATATTCCCGGCGTCATCAAACAGGCTTTCTGCCAGTGCCTTTGCCAGCTCCGTCTTTCCTACGCCTGTCGGCCCGAGGAACAAAAATGAACCGATCGGTTTGGACGGATCCTTAATGCCGGCTTTGGAACGGATAATCGCCTCCGACACTTTGGTCACGCCTTCATCCTGGCCGATCACACGCTTATGCAGCTCGTCATCCAGATGCAGCGTCTTGTTGCGTTCGCCCTCGGTCAGCTTGGCAACCGGGATGCCGGTCCATCTGGAGATGATACGTGCGATCTCTTCTTCGCTGACATTTTCATGCATCAGTGACAGATCTTCTTTTTTCAGCGTTTCTTCTTCCAGTTCCAGCTGCTTTTGGATCTGCGGCAGCTTCCCGTACTGCAGCTCCGCCGCTTTGTTTAAGTCGTATTGCTGCTGTGCCTTTACAATCTCTTTTTTTACATTTTCCAGGTCTTCGCGCAGTTTCTGCACTTTTTCGATCA
Organism: uncultured Eubacterium sp.; assembly: GCA_947564835.1. Lineage (GTDB taxonomy): Bacteria > Bacillota > Clostridia > Lachnospirales > Lachnospiraceae > Eubacterium_J. The sequence continues at coordinate 1,335 of CANOET010000026.1, forward strand.
ATGCTTTTTCATTGTCCCACTGTGCCTTTTTCGTTTGGAACGCACTGTTTAACTCCGCAAGCTCTTTTTGCAGATGCTCCAGCCGTTCCCTGCTTAACTGGTCGGATTCTTTTTTCAGGGCCGTTTCTTCGATCTGAAGCTGCATCACGCGGCGATTCAGCTCATCCAATTCCGTCGGCATCGAATCCAGTTCGGTTTTGATCAACGCACATGCCTCGTCTACCAGGTCGATTGCTTTATCCGGCAAAAACCGGTCTGAAATATAACGGTTGGACAATACGGCGGCGGATACAAGCGCGCTGTCCGTAATTTTAACGCCATGGAACACCTCATACCGCTCCTTCAGCCCGCGCAGGATGGAAATCGTCTCCTCCACGGTCGGCTCGTTTACCATAACCGGCTGGAAACGGCGCTCCAGCGCGGCGTCCTTTTCGATATATTCCCGGTATTCGTCCAGCGTCGTCGCACCGATACAGTGCAGCTCACCCCTGGCCAGCATCGGCTTTAACATATTTCCGGCATCCAGCGCACCGTCCGTCTTACCTGCGCCGACGATCGTATGCAGTTCGTCAATAAACAGGATAATCTGCCCCTCGCTCTTACGCACCTCGTCCAGAACCGCCTTCAAACGCTCCTCAAATTCCCCGCGGTACTTCGCCCCGGCCACCAGGGCGCCCATATCCAATGCAAACAGCTTTTTATCTTTTAACCCTTCCGGAACATCGCCGCGCACGATCCGCTGTGCCAGCCCTTCTATCACTGCCGTCTTGCCAACGCCTGGTTCCCCGATCAGGACAGGGTTATTTTTCGTTTTACGGGACAGGATACGTACGACATTGCGGATCTCGTTATCCCGGCCGATCACCGGATCCGATTTCTGAGCCCTTGCCCGCTCTACCATATCATAACCGTATTTCTCCAGCGTATCATAAGTTGCTTCCGGATTATCCGAGGTCACGCGCTGATTGCCGCGGACGGTGGAGAGCGCCTGCAAGAAGCGTTCTTTGGTAATGCCATATTCTTTAAAAATCTCCTTCATCGCCCTGTTCGGGTATTTTAAAAGGCTCAGAAACAAATGCTCGACCGATACATATTCGTCACCCATTTGACGCGCTTCATCTTCTGCGCTGATCAATGCCTGATTTAAATTCTTACCTATATATACCTGCCCGCCGGAAACCTTTACCCGTGCCTGCAGATGGCGGATGGCATTGTCCAGAAAATGTTCCTTCTGGATCTCCATCTTTTCGATCAGTTTTAAAATCAGGCCGTCCTGCTGCTGCAGCAGCGCTACGAGAAGATGCTCCTGTTCGATTTCCTGATTGCCGTATTCGTATGCCAGTTTTTCACAGTCGTTGACTGCTTCTATGGATTTTTGTGTAAATTTCTGGATATTCATAACCTTGCCTCCTTTTTATATGAGTCTGCCCGGGGATGCGGTGGATGATGCATGCCGCAGGGACTCGGATCAGGGACTTGTTTGTTGGTCTGAATGAAATATAACACGAGTTGTTAGCCACGTCAAGAGGTGAGTGCTAAAATTGTGTGAAAATTTTATGAAGTGCAAAAGTCCTGGCGAATCACCGTATTTAAGTGCGCAATCGGCTTATGCAGCCCGAGCGTATGGAACCGGCGTTTCTCGGAGTTTGGGATCAGTCCCTTGCTGTTTTTCAGCGCACGCGTAACCGTCGTCTGGCAGTGCCCCTTTAATACCGGCAGATTGATCAGATCATCCAGCCGCAGCGCTTCCTCGCAGACAGATATCGGCTATCTGGTTCTATATTTTGCATCCGTGCTTCCTTCCCAGAATAAAACGGTAAACTCCTTAAGATTCTCCGTTCATCAGCAGCACAGCCACATCATTGACGTTCGTCCCGGTCGCTCCGGTCACGATCAGCCCGCCGCATTTTTCAAGAGCATGATAAGCGTCGTTTTGCCTGAGTGTTTCAAAAATATCGATCCCCTGTTCCATCAGGTTCTGCTTCGTCTGCCAGTCGCAGTAGCCGCCCGCTGCGTCTGTCGGCCCATCGGTCCCGTCGCTGCCTACGCTGAACACGGCTGTCCCTGGCAGCCCCGCAATGCCGGCCGCCGCCGCAAGCGCAAGCTCCTGGTTGCGCCCGCCTTTGCCGCTTCCGGTAAGATGTACGACCGTTTCCCCGCCTGCCACAAACGCCAGCTTTTTTCCTTCCGCCGCATGGCTTTTGGCGATAGATGCCAGAAACGAGCCCGCTTCCTTTGCCTCGCACTCCAGCTGGTCAGTCAAAATCACCGGCTCGTACCCAAGCGCCTGGCATTCCTGCGCAGCTGCACGGCACAGGTTTTTTACGCTTCCGGTAATCTGTGTCTGCACATTAGACAGCTCCTTTGGCGTTTCGATTTGAAGACACGCAAGCGCCTGGCTGCTTAGCTGTAAGCCGTATTTGCGGACGATGGAAAGCGCAGCTTCACAAGAGGAGGTATCCGGGTAAGCCGGGCCGGACGCGATCATATCCAGCGGATCTCCTAAAATATCGCTGAGTACAATACTGTAGATCTGCGCAGGCTCGCACAGCTTCGCGAATTTACCGCCCTTGACGGCAGAAAGCCGTTTGCGTATCGTATTCATCTCCACAATATCCGCCCCGCAGGCCAACAATTGTTTTGTAAGATCCGCCAGCTCCCCTCCCGGAACAAGCGGCTTTTCAAATAATGCCGACCCGCCGCCGGACAGTAAAAACAACACCGTATCGCGCTGGGAAAGCCCCTTGATAAGATCCAGCGCCGCCTGCGTGCCGGCAAAGGAATTTTCATCTGGTACCGGATGCCCCGCTTCGTAGCAGTCCATGCCTGGAATCTCACCTTTGACGTGCCCATATTTCGTAATTACTACGCCGCCCGTGATCCGATCCCCCAGTATGGCAGACGCCGCCCGTGCCATCTGCCATGCTGCTTTTCCGGCGGCAACGGCATAAATGCTTCCGCTGTCAAACTGTTTTTGCCCTAATGCCTGTGCAACTGCCTCATCCGGCAGTACCTTTTGGATCGCCTTTGCAATAATCTGATCTGCGTCTTCCCTTAACGTTCCCATGTTAAGCCCTTCGCTTTCTTCTAAAATCCTTGTTTTCATTGCTCCTTCTATTTCAAAAAAAACAGCCCCTTGTGAACCCCCGGTACCGGTCCTCCAATGCGGCTGTTTTTCTCCAAATTGCAGAACATCTCCCCGTTCTGTCCATCATGTCACAGTTCTTCATTTTTCTTCATAATTTCATTCTCCAGCCTGACGCCCCTGCAGCGGGCGCGGCTGCATGCTTGTTGATCATTTACTTTCGCTGCCATATAACGGCACATAAAAAACCGGAATCCTGCGTTTACCAAATTTGAATATAATAATCTTGTAATCATCCAATTCATAATACGGTTTGCATTTTTGCTGCATCAGGTTCCGATACTTTTTATTGATTGTCATGAAAAAAAGAACCCTCTGCATGAAGTACTGTGCCATCTGTAACACTGCTTTTTGTAACTTGTAACTTCGTCCTTGCCCTCCCTGGTACATCTGCTGGTGCGATTACAAATCCGGAGGATGTTGCTGCAATCGTAATCCTGCCAGCCGCTTTCATTTTCCTGTACTTGTCCATAAAATCCATTCTCCTAACCATAACGCTTTCCTGTGTAACATGGTTGAGCTGAAAACGCTGATGCAGGTCTGTAATCCCCGGAAAATCCCAGATTCTTATAAAAGAAAAACCCCGCGGCAAACCACTACATCAAATGAGCAGGGTAATTGCCACGGAGTCTGCCAGGACAGCGGTCCACTGACTGGAAATTAAAGCTCACTGATTCTTTTCTTTAATTCCTCACGCTCGGATTCAGTCAGTATATCTCTACCGAATAATCCGCAGATAAACGCGGACATGCTGCCTTCATTCCAGAACTGTACATAATCTCTTAACACATCGTCTTTGTACTCATCTTTATCCACTAACGGCTGATAATAGAAACATCTTCCTTTTCTATACATCTTCAGATAATCCTTTTTAACAAGCCTCGCAAGGAATGTGGAAACTGTCTGTGTCTTCCAGTTCTTGCCATGCTGCGTGTTGACCATTTCCGTGATTTCCTGCATGGATAATTCATGATCACTATCCCATACACATTTCATGACAACTTTTTCACAATCTGTAATTTCTTTTGCTCTCATACGCTATCCTTTCTCAACCTATGCATTAGTGTACTACACATGCTGGTCGCCTTCAACTTTTATTTATGGCTATATTTTTAAAGCGCAATTGCGTCCCAAGCTGTATTTAAAAATTATAACCGTTGTTGTTTCTATAGTATACCTGAAAAAAAGCCAGAAAACAAGTCAATTTTATGATATTTTTCTTGCATGCTGCGTTTTCTCCGTCTGCGTTGTCGGAGTTTACGACTGTATATCAACTAATACTGTTTCTTATATAGTGCATATTTCACAATACTTTTTTTGCGCCATTAAAAATCATTATGTATTTTGTATTATATCTTTTGTAGTTTACCTCATTTATTGTGTTATATTCACAAAATTGAAGAAGGCCATTCCAGATCAGCTCCCGGACAATTCCTCATTTTGTAGTATGAGGCTTAAAATGCGCTCTGTAGCGTGTCCGTCGCATGCATTCATAAAGCGTTCCCGAAAGACGCGGACCCTGTTACGGTCAAACCGTTCCTCCAGATTCCTGATCCAGTCAATAATTTCCTCTGTCGTCCGCACAACCGGCCCCGGCGCCAGCTCCTCATAATTGTAATAAAACCCGCGCCAGTCAAAATACTCCTCCAGGTCATATGCGAAAAACAGCATCGGCCGCTCAAACAGGGAATATTCAAATACGAGCGACGAATAATCCGAAATGCAGACGTCGCTGACACAGAGCAGCTGTTCGATCGACATCTCCTTTGTCACATCCTTTGCAAAATCGGCGCAGCTATCCGGCACCGCAGGCGGGCGCCTGACAAACGGATGATGCTTGACCACCAGCACATATTCCCTGCCCAGCGCCCTTTTGAGCTGTTCCACACCCAGACAATCCGGTGAGGCAGCCTGCGCCGCATGCCCCCGGAACGTCGGCGCATACAGGATCACTTTCCTGCCTGCCGCAAACGGCACGCACTGTTTCAAACGTTTTGCCGCGGCTCCTAAAAACGATTTCCGGAAAAATACATCCGTACGGCTCACCCCCGTCGGCCTGAGGCATTCCCTGCGGTCCGACAGCTGCATCGCTTCCTCATAGGCCCACGCAATTTCCGGGCTGCTGAGCGTCACATAAGTCGTATTGCCATAGTACGGATATTTACGCATTTCCTCTGCCGTCTCACCGTATTTTAACTCTGCTGTACTAAAACCGAATTTTTTAAATGCCCCGCACGCATGCCAAGTCTGCGTCAGAACAGTTTCTTTGCGCATCGGGATACTACCAATTACATTACATCCATCATTTAAAAATACATATTTCGCATCTGCCAGGTCCTTTAACATCACCGAACAGCGCCTGATATATTCCAAGCCGGACGCAGTCCCGTTGTGTAAAAAATGCGTATGCACGCAGTAGCAGCCGCTTTTGCGCATCCTTTGATACAGCAGCCGGAAGCTGGCAGACAGCCCAGGCTCCTTTACTTCGACAAACAGCACTTTATCCTCCTGCACCGGACGTTTTGCAAAGAAACTGTAAATCCCGCGAAACCAGATACGGAACGTGATAAATTTTACGGCACGCGAAATGCCTTTTTTTATGATACCTGTCTTACTCATCCCAGATCATTACCGTCTTTCCCATTAATTTGTGGATATCTGCCTCAAACGCATTGCGGATGTCTTTGATATCCCTGACAACAAACTCCTCGCCGACAATATTCTGCAGATACAGCACAATCTCCGGATACCGCCGGTACAGCCCAAGCAGGCCCTCAAAATCCGCCCGCCCGCTGCGGCTGCTTCCGATCAGGCGCAGCCCCTTTTCCAGCACCAGGCGCGTATCCACAGGCACCGGCTCTTCGGACACCCCAAGCAGCCCGATCGTACCTTCCGGCCGGATATGCCCGATCATCTGCCGGATGGCCGCCTGCGCCGACGCACCGCCGACACATTCCAGCGCATGGTCAAACGCAAAATCATCCTCCAACCGGGTCGCCAACAGCGTTTCATCCGCAAACGTAAAATAACTCAGCTTTTCCTCATGGACACCGACCACATACAGCTTCATATCCGGGCACAGATAATGCAGCAGCAGCGCCGTAATATACCCCAGGTTCCCGTCCCCCCAAACCGCCGCTTCCTTCCTGCGCGCATGCGCCGTGCCAAGCCACCGCATAAGGGCATGGTAGCTGACGCTCACCAGCTCCGTAAACGCCGCCACAGAAGCAGGCACAGCATCCGGCAGACGCACAACACGGTCCGGCACCGTCTGTACATACTCCTGCAAAAAACCGTCCCTCCCGCTGGCACAAAAGCCAGAGCTTGGCAGATAATTTTCAGCAATCACCGCATCCTGCTCCACCGGCAGGTTCGGGATCATCACGACACGCTCTCCAACCGCAAACGTGCCTGTCGGGTCATATACCACCCTGCCTGCCCCTTCATGAATCAGAGCCATTGGCAGCTTCCTGCGCAGCACCTCATCCGGCCTGCTCCCCTGGTAATACCGCTGGTCCGCGTTACAGATCGACAGGCGCGTCGGCCGGATCAGCAGATGCGCGTCATCCAGCCCGACCTTTTTAAAGACCACCTCAAACTGACGCGGACGTTTTAACTGATAGACCGTATTTAACATAATTCCCCTTTGTTCCTTCCGACAGCATATATTCTTGCTACACCAAATGGCACATCTTAACAGATCAATGACTCTGCTACTTTCAGATCATATGGATACGTAATCTTAATATTCGAAACCTCGCCCTGCACCAGCCGCACTTTTTCACCTTTCATAACAAAGATCTTACAGGCATCCGTCAGAATCCCTTTTTCTTGTTCCGTCAAAGACTCATACACCTGTTTCAGCTTTTTCGCCTTAAACGACTGCGGCGTCTGCCCCTGATACATCACCGAACGGTCCGGAATATCCGAGATCTCCGTATGCGACACGCTCTGCACAATCGTATCCGTAGCCGGAATCACCGTATCACAGGCTCCATACTGCTGCGCCGCCCGGATATTTTCTTCCAGGATCCGGTGCGTCACAAACGGGCGCACCGAATCATGCGTCACGATCACCGTATCCTCATCCAGCGCCCCCTGCCCTTCCAGATAGCGCACGGCATTCATAATCGTCTCATTCCTCGTACTGCCGCCCTCCAGCACCGTTACACGCTCCTTCATCGGAATATACTTCTGAATCAAATCCTGCGTATACTTCATCCACGGCTTCGGAGACAGCACCAGCACCTGGTCAAATCCCGGATGCACAACAAACTTCTCCAGCACCAGCACCAGAATCGGTTTCCCCGCCACTTCCATAAACTGCTTCGGTTTTTCCACATTTCCCATACGCGCGCCCACACCGCCCGCAAGAACAACACCATAAACATTCTTTCTTTCTTCCATTGTTTCTTCTACTCCCATCCTGTCCGTTAACCGTCTCGCTGCCATACCCCCGCAATCCGGACAGCCTTATGCTCCCATCCTGTCCGCTAACCGCTTCGTTGCCGTGCCGTCACAGCCAGACATATACTCCTCATAAAACGCCTGCACAGCCGCTGCACCCGTTTTTCCCTGTATCTCCCTGCCGCTTTCTGCAGGCATGTCCCCGTCCGAACCTGCCATACCGTCTGCTGCAGGCATGTCCCCGTCCGAACCTGCCATACCGTCTGCTGAAAGCGCCTGCAGCACCTCCTGCGCAAGCCGCTCCGGCTCCGTCACAATCCTTCCCGGCAGCTTTTCATAATCCAGATAAAACCCGCGCGCAACACCGTACTCCTCCATATCCGGCGCATAAAACAACATCGGCCTGCGGTAAATACTATATTCAAAAATAATCGACGAATAATCCGTAATCAGCAAATCCGTCACCGGCAGCAGCTGGTCCGTCGTCATACTGCTGTTATCATACGGATATTTTTTCGTAAGCAGCGGATGCACCTTCACCACCACAAACACCTCTTTTTGCAGTTCCCCTGCCATTTTTACAATATCCTCATACTGCTCCAGCTTAGGGTCCAAAGGATACCCGCGGAACGTCGGCGCCCAAAGCACGACCTTCTTCCCCTGCGCCCCAGGATGCGTCATCTCAAACAGTTCCCTGCACCTTTGCTGATACTTCCTGCTGAAAAACTGATCTGTCCTGCACACGCCGGCCGGCCAAAACACCTCCCGCGGCAGCCGCATCGCACTTTGAAAATGCGGCACACATCCCGGCGCACTCACCGTTACAAGATCACTGTTACGGAATACATTCCCTTTATAAAAAGCCGGAATATCCCCCGGCGTATCATACCCGAACTTCTTAAAAGCACCGCACCCGTGCCACAGCTGGATCACCGTCGTCTCCTTGCGCTTTTTACACGAAGCCACCGGAAGAAAATTATCACAGATCACCACATACTCTGCCCTTGCATAATATTTCATAAAATGCATCATCCGGTAAAACAGCCGGATAAAAGAAATGTGCTGGTAATCATCATAAATCTGCACTACATGCATATTCCCCCGCCGTTTTATTTCCCGCACAAGCGGGCGCATGCTGGGCGGCATGCAATCGTGATGCGCATCAGCAAATACTACAAGGCCCTTTTCAATCTGCTTCGGTTTTTTTAACTGATAAATAATAGGAAGCAGCACATTTTGTACTGCCATTTTTACGAGCTGCCTTGCTATGATCTTAATTTTCATACTTCAACCTCCCAGTAACCCGCCATCCCTCTCCAGAGAAAACTGCGGCAGATTTTCTTACTATTATATCCATATATGCCATAATAATCAACAAATCTTTTTTTCGGAAAAGTTAGCCACTACCGCACAACAATCGTATACCCAGTCTCCCACCACCCATGCAGCTCCCCCGGCGACAAATAAGAAGTCCCAATCCAGTCAACCCCCATCTCTGCCGCCTTCAGCACATCCGTATACCGGTTATAAGAAAACAGGCACGATTTCAGCTTCTGCTTTTTCAGATACGCCATCACCTGCGCATCCAACGCCTCCTTCGGCATAGACACCCACTGGATTCTGCGCTTTTTGCAGAATTTACCAATCGTATCCAGTGTCAGATGCTTTTCTTCCCGCACATGCTCCGGCGGTATATAATACATCACCTGCACCGGAAGGCCGGATTCCTGCACGGTTTCTACATCATACTTGCTCTGCAGCCGCATAAACAGATGCGCTTCCCAGTCTGTACCCTCTGTGCAGAGCTTCCGCAGTTCTTCGATCATGGCTGCCAGTGTTTCTTTTTTGGGCCTGCCAATGTCCAGGATCAGCTTCCATCCGTCTGCTGCATCCTGCATGCTGCCGCTGCCGGACTGTGCTGCATCCTGCATGCTGGAAGACTGCCGCGCTGGATCCTTCGTTTGGTCAAAAAGCTGCGCTGCATCTTGTATTTGGGCAAATAGCTGTGCCGTATCCATTGTCTGGTATCTGCCGTACAGCCTGCACTGCAGAAATGTATGATAGTCCAGCCCGTCTGTAAGCTGCTGCATAGCTGCGGAAGGCTTGTCTGCTGCACCGCATGGTATGGCGCCCATCTTTTCATATGTGCCTTTTGACCATCCATTGACACAAACGAGCCTGCCGTCGCAGGTCAGCCGGATATCTGCTTCAAAGAGTAAAAAGCCGCTGCGGATGGCGTTTTCCAGGCCTTCGCGGGCGTTCATATTGGTATAGCGCAGATGCAGGCCGCCCAGGGCCGTTGCTACCAGCCGCCGCGACCAGTCTGCCGGTTTTTTCAGGTATGCGCTGCGGTGCTGCTTCCAGGCAGCGGCGCCGTACCGGCGGATGAATGTCTGTAGCGGCTTTTGGATGGCTGCTTTCAGCGCCTTCGGACAAGGCGGGGTACCTGCAGACATGCTGTCTTGCAGGCATTGCACGATTGTCTGCGGGTCAAACTGCGGACTCCTTAAAAAACGCTGCGGACAGCCGATGCGTTCGCCCCAGAACACCATTTTTTCGTTCCATACAAGCCCGACGCTGGCGATACCGAGTGCGTAGGCGATGATATTTGCATGCATCCGGCAGGCAATGATGCCGGCATAGGAAGCGATGGCGCTGACCAGCTCGCTGCTTTCTGCGGGCCTTGGCGCTAACAGCGCGCCAGATTCGGACTGCCTGCCCATATATGCCAGGATTTCCAGTGCAAAGTCATAATCGGAGCGCAGGCCGTTGACAAAGAACTGCCAGGTATAGCCGCGTGCTTCCAGTTCTTTTGTGATGCCCTGCCATAGCTCCAGCTGAAATTCGCGGGTGACCTGCGCAAGGCCGTAATCTTCGAAAATACGGGATCGTACGATACCAAGCCCGATCGTTTTCGATTGGGTGTCTTTTCGGATCGGATAGACCTGCGGGGTGAAGACTGCAGGATCCGTGGCTGCTGCTGTAAAGATCTGATCGGTATGCAGATATTCCCGCCGCAGCGTATCCAGGTCGTCGCGGACGGTAATGCCTTTGACGCAGGGGTAATTTAATGCCTCCGCTAAGCGTTTGCAGCGTGCATCGGACGCGTCGTAGCCTTCTACGCCGACGCAGTTAAAAAAAACCGGGATCCCATGATCCCGGGCGCAGTCCAGAAGCGCCGGAACGTAAACATGGAACTCTTCCTGCCTGTACTTGATCAGGCCGCCGCCGTCAAACAGAATCAGGTCGGCGGTTTTTGCCATTTCGTAATCTTCGCTCTGGATGTCGTAATGCTGTATCACATAATGCCGCCCCGTCAGGCGCGGAAGCGCCTGTCTGACCAGGTATGCGGCATTATCTGCGATTACCTGGTCGCCCAGATTGCGGTTTACAATCTGGACGAGCAGGATCTTTACTTTGTTCCGGTAGATCAGCTTCCGGTAGGGCCTTTTAAACATTCATTGTCCTCACAACTGTGACGGTTCCGCTGGATACGCCGCTTGCATTGACCAGCCGGACCGTAATCGTCTGCTGCGCGGCCGCAGGCGGCAGCTGGATAGAGTAAATATAACCGTTGTATGCCTGGTTAAATACGCCTGCCTGGGCCGTATAGTCCACGCCGTCGATATTTACGATGACAGTTCCTAATTCTTTTGCCAGAATATCCAGCTGCTGGGTATAATTGTTCAGTTCGCTTGTCAGTACGGACGGTGTCTCCGGTGTTGTGACTACCGGTACGTAATCTGTTACGGTCTGTTCGGTGACTTCTGCAAGCTTTCCGGCGTACCTTGCTACTACATAGATCTTTTCGCCGGCCTGCAGCTGTTCCGTCAGCGGACAGGTAAACTGTCCGAGGCTGTCTAAGGTCATACGGGTGCTTCTGCCGCGTACGACGACATTTACTTCGTAGTATGGCAGGGTATCCCCTTTGATCTCGGTGCTGTTGCTGTATACGGTCTGCACCCTTGTATCTGCCATCGTTATATATTCGCCGTACGGCTTCACAACGGCGGTGGCTGCCGCGCTGGTTCTTGCCTGGCCTTCTTTTTGGTCGCTTGCCGTTACGGTAACCGTTTCGCCTGCTGTATAGCCGTTTGTCTGAACTGCAAAGGTGCCGTCCGGCTGGATCTCTCCGGTAAACTCACGGTTGCCTGTCACTACTTTTACGGTTCCCTGCGTACTGACATTGGTGACCTGCCCGTACAGGTAATCCTCCGCGTCGCATACCTCCTGGATCACCGGAATGTTCGGCGCGGCATCAGCCGTTTCGGCAAATACAGTCGCGCTTCTTCTTCCCGCCTTATCAAGCGTGACGAATTTGACCGATACGCCTGCGTTCTGGATCGGCAGGGCCATTTCAAAGTTATTTCTGGACAGCGTGCAGTCCACGGTATGGACGGCTCTGGACTTGCTGTACAGGTCGGATTTTTCATACAAGGCTTTGTCCGCTGCAGGCAGGTATACATTCGAGCCTATGACAGCGACAACTGTTGCCGAAGAACCGGTAAAATATCCGGTCACTTTTTCTGTCTTATTTGTAATCTCATTGACGACAGGCGCATCCGGCCCGTTTTTAAATACCGTTGTGGTAACGGTCTTGCTCATTTTGCCTTCGACATCCGTGCAGTATGCGGTCACGGTGCTGCCTGCCGGCAAACGTTCAATCGTACATGTATACGTGCCGTCTTCGAGCGCTTCCACTTCATAGGTGACACTGTTTGCGTCAATATGCACAATCGTGCCAGGCTGCGCCGTTCCTGTCAGCGCGGATACTTTGTTGCTGACCTTATTGATCGTCGGCGCGATAACCAGTTCCGGATTGATGTTGGAGATCTGGATGTATTTTACCACACGGTTGCCGAAAATATCTTCTGCCATGACCGAATACATGCCGTTTTCAGTAACCGGGAAGCTTCCGCGCGTAACATTCACAGCTTCCGCCCAGACGCTGCTGTCGGCTGCTTCCTTTCCCGGCGCCCATTTCAGCTGCCCGATGCCGGAGCGGTCATTTGCCTGCACTTTAATCTCGATTGGCTGGTCTGTCTCTTCAGATACGGTCGAAGAAACAACAAGCAGCGGCCTGCCCGTATCGGTCTGCTGTTCCTGCCCGGACTCGATAAACTGCGCCAGGTAATACGCAAAAGTCTCATCGGTGCTTAACAGCCCGTTAAACCACTGCCGCATAGCTGCATCCTGCTGGGATAGCACGCTCGAACGCACGACGTATTCGCGCCCGGTATCGAATTTTACTTCCCAGTTACGGTCTGCTTCCGCAGAAAGGTTGCCGGCTTCCTGCTGCTGTTTGACAAATTTTACAAGGTTGACATATGCCAGGTCTGATTTGCCGAGTACCTTCTGCTCAGAAATTACTCCCGTCGCGTCGGTGTTGCCCGGAATCGTATGGCTGACCAGAATCAGGATCTGGTCGTCCGCAACCGGCTGTCCGTTATAGGTCAGGCTTACGACGCGGTGCGCATAAGCGTCCCTTTGCTCCCCGGACTTCGTATAGCGTGCCGGCTGTGTGGCGTCAATCGTATATTCCACGCCGTCAAAAACGGCAAAGGAGCTCCAGTCCTCCAGCCAGTCCGCGGCCGCGATCGAGGCCGCGCCGCGCTCGTCCAGCAGGCGCTGCAGCACAGCGTCGGAAGTAATCGTGCCGCCGGACATGGAATATATGCTCGCAGACCACTCGATCAGCTCGCGCAGCTGTGCGCCGCTGACCCAGTAGACGATGTTATTGTTATGGTTATCCTGCTGCATATTCAGGATATCCTTCATCGTAATCGTGCCGTTTAAGCTGATATGGTCCTCTGCCGACTGGCTGCCGCTTAACGTATATTTGGTCATCCCGACAACCGGTCTGTCCGCGTACATGCTTTTTCCAGCCCCGCCTGTATAGGACAGGCCGTACTGGATTTTCGCTTCATTGGCCAGCTGGATCGCGTAATTATCTTCCAGCAGGGCAAAATAGCTGTTAATTTTTTCATTCGTATTCAGCACGCCGATCACATCCGCCAATGACTGGTCGACCACGTCGATCTCCGGAGCCTGTGATTCCAAAATAACCGGGCTGGACGGCGTATTTTTCGTTACCATACGCAGCTGCGCCGCAGAGTTGGCGACACTGATTTCCCCGTTATCATCGACCAGAAGCTCCAGGTCGATCAGGCCGATGCCTGCGCCGTGGTCTTTGATCATTGTGACTGCCTTGCCGTTCATCAGGCCGGTCTGCTTATCTACATTCGGCAGGCGGTAATACGTCGCGGAAGCGCTGTCTGACGACGGGTAGTTTTTATGTCCGTGGCCTGCTACAACCGCATCCACATCTTTCAGCTTTGTCAATGCGTAAACCGCGTTGTCGCTTTCCTTATCCGGATTGGCGCTCCCAAAAGAAGAATGCGCCACCGCAATAACAAGGTCCGCGCCCTGTGCTTTCAAGGCTGCCGCCTGTTTTTTTACGGTTTCTACAATCGGCAGCGAAATTAAGTCTTCCTTGCAGTTGGAATACGTCGACATGGCAGGGACAGTTACCCCTACAATGCCGATCCCTACATTGACAGACTCGTTTTTATTTGTTTTTAACTGCTTGTAAATCAGCTTCTTTTCATTCCATGCCGTTTCCCCGCTGTCCGCCAAAAGGATATTGCTCAGGACACATTTATTTTTCAGGCCGGACAGCTCCAGCTGCTTATCAATATAAGGATATCCATAATCAAAATCATGGTTGCCCAGCGTAATTACATCATAGTTAACGAGCGCCATCGCCTTATAGATCGGCTGTACGGCATCTTCGGACTGTTCTTTAATATAATCCGCGGCATAGCCGTATACGGAATCTCCGGTATCGACTGTCATCGTATTGCGCGTACCGACCTCCTGGCGCGCCTCTTTGATCAGCGTGTATGCCTGCGCCAGGCTGCCGGGTTTTTTACTCGCCGTATCATAATGCATGGTAGATACCTGTCCATGCAGGTCTGTAGTCGAAATAATCCGCAGCGTCGCCTTTTCCGGCTCTTCCGCCTTGTTCTTTTTCGGCGCGGCCGCCGCCGTCTGCGGGCAGCTCATAAATGCCAGTAAAACAGCCAGCATCAAAGCCATAACTGCGTGTTGCTTCTTTCTTCCTGTTTTGTTCATTTTACTTCCTGACTCCTATTCTAAGATTCCAAAACCGTCCGGACAGGCCGGATGGCCGGCGCTTACGTACCAGACAGCTGCTGCCTGGCCAGGGCCGGCAGCTGTTACTGATTTTTATGCCGCCTGATACAGGCTTTTGCCCAGTCCTTGAGTGTAATATCTTCCAGCTGTTTTTCCAGTGTTTTGATTTTTGTCAGTTCTTCCGGAAGCGCACCGCCGTTTTCCTTTTTCAGGCGTTTTTCCAGCGTTGCGGCTTTCTTTTTAAATTTATTGCGCTCTTCTAACAGGCCGCGGTTTTGATGCAGCCATTTTTCCAGCGTCCAGTGCATCAGTTCATTCTGCCAGCGGCGCGCCTCTTCTTCGGTATAAGCGGTTTTTTTCACTTCCCCGATCGGCAGGGTGCAGTCTTTGGTTTCATCAATAAATGCCTGGATGCTTTTTGTCAGCGCTTCCCTCGTAGCCAGATGCTCTGTTTTATTCTCCGGCGGGTTGCGGTAGTCATACGCAATGTTCCCCTCGATAAAATCTTTGTCGGATACATGGTTGACCCAGCTGTAATACGGCGCCCACCGGGACGTATTTCCGGCGTCGTTCATATTTACTATCGACAGCACCGGCGTCTCCATCGCCAGGCACGGCAGCGAAACATGCAGTCTTCTTGTCACTACAAACCGGGCGTTTTGATACTGTGTCAGCGTATCCTCCACTGCCGCAAACCGCTCTTCCATCAAAGCCGCAGACTTGCGGTAATCACAGTGGTGCGTCATCACGCGGATCTCCAGGCCGCTGTCTTTTAACCACGCGCGCGCAGCCGCTTCCAGCTCCGGTTTTAAATCCACCAGGCACACATACGTCCCCGCATCCGCCGTCTTTTTCTGCTTCGGAAGCGTCAGCGTGATACAGCCGCTGAAATAGCAGTCAAAGCCGCGCTCCGTAAAGAAATCTAACGTCGTCTGGTCCCTGCAGCCCACCGGGCCGTTCGCACGGAAAAAATCCCCGCCGATCCCCTGCAGCCATTCATCCTGAATCGGGGAAGCCTTGCGGTAAATCGTATAGTTGTTCATATGCATGCTGACCAGCTTCGGTACAATACACTCTGCCGGCGGCCAGTTCCATTTCTGCCACATCCACCAGGCACTCATAATCACGCCCACCGGCTCGTTGCCCTCAGAACGGAAGGAATCGATATTTTCCCGTTCCACCAGGTAATCCACGTGCGGCAAAAACTGCGCGGATGCATACGCCTGGATATCATCGCCCAGGTTCATCGTTGTCTTATGCATCAATACTCCATATTTCATCGCTGCCTCCATCCTGCCGTATTTTTACAGCATATTTATTTGTGCTTTTCATGATCAATTGTCATGCTCTGCGCAAGGCGGGTAAACATTTCACGCAGACCCACCGTCGGCTTCCATCCAAGCGCCATCAGCCTCCCGCTGTCCAGCGCAATAACCATCTCCGGATTATAGCCAAACGACGCCACATCCTGCGGCATATCAAACGTCACATGGATGCCGGACTGCGGAAACGTATCGCACACCAGCTGCGCCATATCTGCAATAGATATCTTCGTATCCATATTCGTCACATTATAGGCAGTCCCCGCCTCCCCTTTCAGCAGGATCAGCAGCATCGCCGCCACAGCATCCCTTGTATAGCAGTAGCTGCGCACGGTCTGTCCCTTCGTATGCAGCACAATATCCTTTTTCTCCAATGCGCATCTGGCAAACTCCGCGAATACCCGGCCGTCTCCATACTCCACGCCTGCGCCGAAGGTCTGCGAAAGCCTTGCGATTTTCACCGGAACCTGATACTGCGAAGCATAAGCCGCACAGATGCATTCCGCCATACGCTTACCCTCGGAATAGCTGCTGCGCACCGAAAGCGGATCAATATACCCGCTGTAGGACTCGGTAATCCTGCCCGCATCCGCAGCCGGGGTTCCGTACACTTCCAGCGAAGACAGGTATAAGAACCCCTTCACCTGCCTTAATTTTGCAAATTCCAGCATATTGACCGTACCGTTGATCGCTGTTGCAATCGTCTCGACCGGATTGGATACAAAATACCGGGAGCTTGTAGCGCTTGCGCCGTGGATGATATAATCCACCTGCCCGGCGCACACAATTTTCTCCGTGACATCGCCGTATACCAGATGCAGGTCATCCCGGATCACCAGCCCGCCGTATACCTTCTGCGCCTTTTCCTTGCTGCGCACAAGCGCTACTACCCGGATATTCGTGCCGTAATGACGGTTGCTGCATAAAAACGTCTTTACGATCTGAGAACCGAGCAGCCCCGTAGCGCCTGTAACAAATACCGTTTTCCCTTTTAACAGCCCGAACGGGATCGAGGAATCCTGGGCAAGCAGCTCCAAATCTTCCTGCAGGACATCATCCCACGGACTTTCCAGAATCATGCGCGGTACGCCGCTGTTGCGGTCCGCTGCCGATTGATTTTCCAATTTTTTACTCCTCCGTTTTTAAACTTTACAAACCGGGTTCCCGCATCCCGCTATTGCATCCGGGCACAGGACATGTGATCCACCTTCCATTGACCAGGTTTATTTCACCATGTTTTCCCGTCATATGTGTCAATATATCATAAAATAATAACTTCCCTTCCTCTTTCGGCTGGATACTGTACCTGGAGGTTTCTACATCATAATGCTACATTCAAATGCTTCAACCATTTGCAACCCCCCAGGATTCACCTTTCCCACAAAACGGATCCTCTCCGCCGTTCGGATAAGCAATCGGAGGTATGGATAGCCTGTGTTCCTTTTTTTCTTGCCCTCCTTCATGTGTCTGCGTAGAATTGTGCTGTCATCCGAGACATTTTCAGCAACACAATATACATACACTCTGTCCGGAAACAGATAGCCTTCATGTTCTTTTTCTGATAAGATCTCCACATCCGCTACCAAATACGAAAATCTGTCGCATACCTCCTGCCAGGTCATTTCCTTATTTACTTCTATTAATAAAAATTCCCCCTTACCTTGTCATATTACGGCCGTTTCCGATGTTTATTCATCCGCGTCTCAATCCGGTTCGTGATCCCCAGCCCGAACGCCTGCTCATTTTCCTTATACTGGAGCAGCGCCCGGAACATATAAACGTCCTCCGGCGTTGTCACCTTAATATTGCCGCGGTTGCCCGGCACCATATGCGCTTCAATGCCCTGGCTACGGATAATCGTGCAGGCGTCGACCATATTTTCATAACGTTCCGGCCGCTTGCGGATTTCATCATGCGCTGCAAGAATATCCTTTAGATAAAAGCTCTGCGGCGCCTGTGCCGCGAACGTCTCTTTGCGGTAAGGGACCGACTCCACGCATTCCCCGTCATGGCTTAGCAGGATCGTCTCATAGCAGGCCGTACAAGTAATCGCATTGCCGTATTTCTTCACACCGGCGATATTGTTCGAGATCACCTCATAGGACACAAACGGCCGCACGCCGTCATGCAGCAGCACAACAGAATCCTCCGGGTTTTCCGCTTCCGCCTTTTTCAGTGCATTGTAAATGGAGTCCTGCGCCGTCAGTCCGCCCGGGATAATGGCCGCCGTCTTGTGCAGGCGGTACTCGTCGACCAGCTCCTGCATATATCCGATATAATCTTCCAGCACTGAAAGGTAGATTTTATCAATTTCATCATGATACTGGAATAGCTGCAGCGTATGCACAATCACCGGTTTGCCGTTAATCTCCAGAAACTGCTTCGGAATGCCGGAGCCCATACGGACCCCGCTGCCTCCCGCAAAAATAATAGCTATATTCATATCGTCACTTTTCCTCCTGGCCATAACTGATGGATGGCTTAAAATCAAGCGTTTCCAGTTCCTTGTTAATCGCCGCATCCGCCGCTAAGTCCTTTTTCACCGTCTCCGGCAGCTGCCCCAAAAGGATCCAGTCAATCACACGGTCAGACGCATGGCTGTCTATATAATCAAAATGCTTTTCCACATACTCTTCTACTTTTGGATAATCAAAATCCTCATTTGCAATCGCAGCCAGCACTTCGTCAAACGTATGGCAGATTTTTCCCGGCGCGGATTCCTCATACGGCCGGTGGAACCCTCTCGAAAAAGAATATTGGATTTCATCGAATGCAAAAAATAGCATTGGCTTTTTCATCAGGGAATATTCAAAAATATTGGAAGAATAATCCGTAATCAAAAGCTCTGTAATATAAAACAGGTCATTAATATTCGGATACCTGCCCACATCCGCAAACCGGTCCTTATAAGGCTCCGGGATCGGCACCTCGGACGCCACCCACGGATGCATTTTAAACAAAACCACATACTCCCCGCCGCACAGCTCATAGAACCGCTTAAAATCAATCAGCTCATACGGATAATGCGCATTCGCCTTATTCGTCCCCCGGTACGTCGGGGCAAATAAAATCACCTTTTTCCCTTTGCACATCGGATATTTATCATACAGCTCTTTGGTCTTGCGGCGTCTGTAATCCGCATCTAAAAACTCGTCAATCCGCGGCATTCCGGTCGGCAGCACCTGGGAATCGTTAATGCCCCACACCTCGGAAAAGAAATGTGCAATCTGTTTCGACCCGGAAATCCCGTATTTATACTGCCTGTGGCAGCTGTACGGCGCCGGGCAGCCGATATGCCCCCACCTGCTGTAGCCGGACGACTTAAACCCCGCCCCTGCATGCCACAGCTGGATCAGCGTCGTATCCTTATCCACAATCAGCCAGTCCAGCACCGGCGCATGGTCATCCAGGAAAATAAAATCAGCCATCGCCATCTTCTTTAACATATCCATCCAGCTCTTAATGCCCTGGCGCGGATTTGTCACCGAAGAACGGTACGATTCCACAATGATATAATCCTTGTCCATGCCGCGCGCAAGCATACGGTCCTTGACCGCCTTTAAATTCGTACTGATACTCGTACTTTGCTCCGACATAAACATCACAACCGGCTTTTTGCTCTTATGCTTATATTTTTTCCGGTATTTCCAATACATATCCACTTTCAGGGGCTTATTGATCTTGGAATATTTCTTTTTCAGCTGTTTCTTCGGATGAAAACCCTTTTTTGCCGCATGCGCAACCGGGGCGCTGATGCCGGTACGGCCCCCTGCAAGCACATACATAATAAACGGCAGCCCTTCATCCCCTTCTGTCACATAAAACGTTACCGAATACACTTTTGCGCGCCCGCCGTACAAAAAGTTCCTGGAAGCGCTGCTCATATCCTTGACCAAAGACTCCGCAATCTCTGCCTTTGCCATCTGGCGCTTTTTCTGGCAGATAATCATAGAATAAGTCCCTTGCGGCAGGCACAGCCCGGTACCCGGATTGGTTACATTGATCCGCAGCTTGTAAGTATTCCCTTCGATTCCTGTGACCTGCAGCTTCGCTTTTGGCTCATACAGGCCGTTGATCAGGTAAAAGGACAGCTTGCCCTCTGGATCCGCCCCCTGCGCGAAAGCGACCTCCACTTCGATATGAAGCCAGATACGTTCCCACGTCAGCTTTTTTACTCTGGCAGTGATCAGGCGTTTGTCTATCAGATTCTCCATGCTAGTCTAATCTCCTTATGTTAATGCTGAATTAAATTATTTATTTTTTTGCTGCACTGGTTTTTGAATAACATATTGGTGCATCATTTTTGCATACGGGATGGGTATGCGGTGTTTTTTTACATAATTGGATTTATTATATCAGAAAATGGTAAGATTAGCAATCGGGGAAGTTTTTACATTTTTTTTGATGAAAATGCAGAAGGTTTATGGAAGTTGTCAAACAAATGGATGGTAGGGGATGTGGCTGACCGGACGACTCTGCGGGCTGTGGGCCGGGGATGTGGCTAACCGGACGACTCTGAAATATGTGAGTAACATCCGGTTGCCATGACCGCATGGGGAAGGAAGCAGCTCTTGCACAAAATCCAACCCTACTGAAATGCAAAGAAATATCGACATAACTACTCAAACATCACCAGACCATAATCAACATAATTGTCCATTTTTGAATCTACAGATAAAAGTACCATTCCATTCTTTATTGCCTGCCATATAATGATCCGGTCAAACGGATCCTTGTGTTCTTTCGGCAAATTATAGGAAGAAATCAGTTCTTCATTTTTTAATAGTTTACAAATCAAAAAACTGTTTTCAATTTCCTGAAAGAATCCCTCTGGAGTAATCCCATTCAAGGCAAGCTTGCCAATTGAATATTTGATGGATATTTCCCATAAACTTGCCTGGCTATAATATATTTCATTATCCGCAGATAATAATGCTTCTTTTGCTTTACCAGAAATTTTTGACGTATCAATAAACATCCACAACAGATAATGTGTATCAACCAGCAGCTTCATTCACCTATCAGCTCCTCATCATTCATACTCCAGTCCTTTTTAAAAAGAACCGATGCTTTTCCCTCAAGAGTACCCAGTCTGCGGACTTTCGGTTCTATTCTCTCATCTAACGCAGTAATGATCACTTTCTGGTTTGTAAAAAGCTGTTCATTCTCTAATGGAATACATACTGTTCCATTATAATATCCATGTACCGCTACCATCGCAAAACCTCCTGTATAAATGAAACGTTTTAATCCTGATTTTTGATTTTGACAAACTATATCACTACTAAAGAATAACATGTGCCTGCCAGAAATTCAAGCATTCGATTCATGATTCATTGTATATTTTCAGCTATCATTTACCTATACCGCAGCTAAAATCTCATTTATACATATTACAATTCATTAATCGTTGCAGTAATCGGCATGTTTCTAATCCGCTTTGCAGGTGCATATACTGCTGCCGCAGCAGAAACTGTATCGAATACAACAATAATAGCAATCAAAACGATCGGCAGGCTCCACTGGCTTCCAAAATACCGTGTAACCAGTTTCACATACAAAAAGCGGCTTAAAACAATTCCTGTGCCACTGCCGACGATAAGACCGGAGACAGCGTAAGTAAAGGCTTCCGCAGCAATCATCCGGGTAAGCTGTTCCCCATCCATACCAACCGCCCTCATAGCTCCATACTGCTTTATCCGGGCAGTTACACTCATAGAAATGCTGTTAACAATGTTAAATAATGTAATCATGGCAACGATTACCATAAAACTATACAGCAGAAATTTTGTAGCCAGATAGGTATTGGCATCTTCCTGATTCCTTTGACGATGATCCTCAAAAATAACATTGCTTTCCGCAAGACTGTTGATCTGTTTTACCGTTTCATCCGCAGCCTTGCTGCTTAATTGTATCCCTATCATACTGTAATTTTCTTCCCCCGTCAGCCGGGCAAACGTTTCTTGTGAGCAGATGATACTGTATTCGCCAGGATACAGCCCACTGGATATGCCGCATACAACCTCGATCTCCTGTCCCGCTACCTGAATGATGTCTCCAACTTTGATCGGATTATCTTTATTCCAAACTGTCATAACCTTGCCGCTGTCCCCATAGATCTCCGATATATTTCCCTGCAC
>CANOET010000027.1 GCA_947564835.1 uncultured Eubacterium sp.
GACACACCTTGGGCGGACTGGGGCATCCCCTGCCCACAGCCCGCAGAGTCGTCCGGATAGCCACATCCCCTGGCCGATCCCTTAGAGTCGTCCGGATAGTCATATCCCCAGTTTTGCCGCCCAAGGTCAGAATTTTGCCATTTGCACAAAAATCGTTTTTTAGTACCTATTGACTTCATTTCGCTGAACTGCTATTATAATGAAGTGCCTGCAGATTAGAATCTGTTTCTGCCGGAGACATTATGAAAATTACATATTATAATAAGGAAGGAAAGAGGAGACTTTTACCATGAAAAAATTAATTGCATTATCACTCACTATGATGTTATCCATCTCACTGGCTGCCTGCGGCAGCTCCGATGATTCAAAAAGCCAGCCGGAAACTACCCAGGATCCGTCTGCGTCTGCCAACGATGATTCAGCGGCGGACAATTCAGCAGATACAGATGCACCCGCCAGCGATGCGGCAGACAGTTCCGATGACGGACAGGCATCGGATAAATCCGATTCTGCAGACAGTGACACTGCTTATGTCAAAGAGAAAGGTTCCCTGGTCGTTGGCATTACGAATTTTGAGCCGATGGACTATAAAGATGCAGACGGCAACTGGATTGGGTTTGATGCGGATATGGCGAAGGCGTTTGCAGAAAGCCTTGGGGTTACTGCGGAATTTGTAGAAATTGACTGGGATAATAAGATTTTTGAGCTGGAAGGCAAAACGATTGACTGTGTATGGAATGGTATGACGCTGACGGATGAAGTAACCAGTGCCATGGAATGTTCCAAAGCATACTGCAATAATGCGCAGGTGGTGATTGTACATGCAGACCAGGCGGATTTGTATCAGGATGTGGACAGCTTAAAAGAACTGAATTTTGCTGTGGAAGCAGGCAGTGCAGGCGAAGCGCAGGCAAAAAGCAATAATTTCAGCTATACGCCAGTTCAGCAGCAGTCTGCCGCACTGATGGAAGTCGCTGCCGGAACGGCGGATGCCGCGATTATTGATTCCCTGATGGCTGCAGCTATGGTCGGCGAGGGCACAGGCTATGCGGAGCTGACTTATACGGTCGGGCTGAACAGTGAGGAATATGGGGTTGGTTTCCGCAAAGGATCTGACCTTGCCAATACGCTGAATGAGTTTTTTGCTTCTTCCTATGCGGACGGAAGCATGATGGAATGTGCGCAGACTTATGGTGTACAGGCGGCCGTTGTAGAACAGTAAATGATGCTATATTTAGAGAAAGCAGGATAAGGAAATGGAACTTTTTCTGGAACAGTTTCCCATCGTTGTCAAAGCACTGAATGCCGGCTTTTTACAGACATTAAAGCTGTTTGCAGTCACTCTGGCCGGGGCATTTCCGCTGGGCCTTGTGATTGCATTCGGCTCCATGAGCCGTTTTGCGCCTTTGCGTTATGTAACCAGACTGCTTGTCTGGATCATCCGCGGAACGCCGTTAATGATCCAGCTGCTGATTATTTTTTATTTTCCAAGCCTGGCATTACATAAACCGATCTGGGGCGGTACCCAGTCGGGGCGTTTTTTTGCTGCTTCGGTATCATTTGTCCTGAATTATGCCTGCTATTTTTCAGAAATCTACCGCGGCGGCATTCAGGGGATTCCTGTGGGGCAGACAGAAGCCGGGCTTGTACTTGGCATGACGCGCAGTCAGATTTTCTTTCAGGTGACGCTGCTGCAGATGATCAAGCGCATCGTTCCTCCGATGTCGAATGAGATTATCACACTTGTAAAAGATACTTCACTCGCGCAGATCATAGCCTTTCAGGAGCTGATCTGGGCAGGCGAAGCGTTTATGAAAGGCTCCCACGGCATTTCGGGTGCGGTCTGGCCGTTATTTTTTACAGCTGTCTATTATCTGATTTTTAACGGTATCCTGTCAGTTTTGCTCGGACAGCTGGAGAAAAAACTGGATTATTTCCGATAAAAATCCTGACAAAACTTATCAGGCATTGTATTCGGACAGGATTTGGAGGGAAATTTAATGTCGATTTTAGAAGTAGAACATATCCGTAAAACATTTGATCATACGCAGGTGCTGCAGGATATCAGCTTTTCACTGGAACAGGGGCAGGTCGTATCCATTATCGGCTCTTCCGGAAGCGGCAAGACAACGCTGCTGCGGTGCCTGAATTTCCTGGAGCGGCCGGACGGCGGAGTCATCCGCGTTAATGGCCAGACATTGTTTGACGCGGATCATCCATCGGCGCAGAGCGAACGGGATATCCGCAGGAAACGCCTGCATTTCGGCCTCGTATTCCAGTCTTTTAACTTGTTTCCGCAGTACACAGCGCTTCAAAATGTCATGCTTGCCAAAGAACTGCTTGCCAAAGATGAAACAGATTACAAAGCACGCAGAAAAGAAATCCAAAAAGAGATAGAAGCACAAGCGGAATCGCTGCTGCTGCAGATGGGGCTGAAAGACCGGATGCACAATTATCCGCACCAACTGTCCGGCGGCCAGTGCCAGCGTGTCGCCATTGCACGCGCCCTGGCGCTGACGCCGGATATCCTCTGCTTCGACGAGCCGACATCTGCGCTGGATCCGGAGCTGACCGGAGAAGTACTCAAAGTCATCCGCGAGCTTGCCGACCGGCAGACGACGATGATTATTGTCACACATGAAATGGCGTTTGCCAGGGACGTCGCAAACCATGTCATTTTTATGGACGGCGGATGCATTCTGGAACAGGGCGATCCGCATGAAGTCATGGAGCATCCGCGGGAAGAACGCACAAAACAGTTTTTATCCCGGTTTACACAGGGATAAGGAAAAATAAACGGCAGCCGTTGGATCGTTACTGTTCACACCTTGTTCAAGCGCTTGCTGCTTGGACAAGGCCAAAAAATGTGGCCTGCCAAGCATCCAGCCCTTCGCCAAAGGCGAACTTTCCATGGGCTGGATGCCGTTGCAGTTCGCAGCTGTCCTGCTTTTTGGACAGGTGTGAACTGTAACGTTGGATCGACCTGGTTCTGACAGCAGTTTTTTTGAGAGGGTTGTATATGAAACAAGTAAAACGCATACTTGCTGTGATGGGGGTTGTGCTGCTGGTGCTGATGTATCTGGTTACATTGCTTAGTGCTGTTTTTGATGTGGGCAGCAGCATGGACTTGTTCCGGGCTTCGGTGGTCTGCACGGTGCTGGTGCCGATCCTGTTATGGGGGTATCTGGTGATTTACCGGATTGCGAAAGGGAAGGATGAGAAGGAGCTGCAGGAGACGCTGCAGCGGATGGAGGATGAAAAAGGGGGTCAGAGTAAGGAGCAGCATAAAAAGCGGTAGATGTGGGGAAACACTTTTGACATTGTGTTGCGCTTTTTTAGTGGCTATGCGGACGCCGGATGAGGGGGAAAGGGCCTGGCTTCCGGCTCCTATTCCAGAATGTTAAGAATCCCTAGGCATTCTGCATTTACACATTGGCACCGTCCGGGCGCGCCGCCTAGTTCGCCCTGGCCACAGCCCGCAGAGTCGTCCGGTGAGCCACATCCCCTGGCCAATCAAGATCTTTCGGGAAGCAATACAGCTGCTTTTATTCTGCATGAAGTTAGAAGTATTATAAAAAAAGACTTGGAAAACACCAGCAGATAGGTTATAATGAGTGTTGGAAAATCTAAGTAAAAATATACTTCTGTTTTCAGAAGAAAAAAGGATGGGATACAGAGATGGCGTTATTAGAAGAGTGGAAAAAAATCGTTTACAATGAGAAAACAAATAGAGGCGAGCTGGAAAAGCTCTGGAACAGATATTTCAAACTGGAGCAGGGCGTTTATGAAAAGCTGCTCGTAAATCCGGATGAGGAAGTAACCGGGACAGTCAAAGAGCTGGCGGAAAAATACGACCTGTCCGTGCTGGAGATGACCGGCTTTCTGGACGGCATTAATGATAGCTTAAAAGTGCCGAACCCGATCGATACTATGGAGGAGGATACCGTTGTCAGCCTTGCGTTTGACAAGGAAAAGCTGTATAAAAATATGGTGGACGCAAAAGCAGACTGGCTGTATAACCTGCCGATGTGGGATGATATCTTTGATGCGGATACGAAAAAAGCACTGTATCTGGAGCAGAAAAAATCGGGCACCGTGATTGTAGGCAAAAAAATCGGCCGTAATGATCCGTGTCCTTGCGGCAGCGGCAAAAAGTATAAATTCTGCTGTTTGAATAAGAAATAAAATATAGATTCTGCCGCCCGAATAAAAAATAAAATATAGATTTTACATTCCCTGGCAATCCGGCAAAGGACTGCCAGGGATTTTTATATTGTGTTTGCCGCCAGGATCGTTTATACTGTAAAAAAATAAAAACGGAGGAATGTCTATGAATTTCAAAATGGTTCATGAAAATTATAATGTTTTTGATCTTGGCAAATCGCTGGATTTTTACAGGGAAGCATTGGGATTGGAGGAGAAGCGCAGAAAAACGGCGCAGGACGGTTCTTTTATCATTGTCTATCTTGCAGACGGGCAGTCTGATTTTGAATTGGAACTGACCTGGATGAGGGATATGGACCGGCCGTATCATCTGGGGGATTGTGAATTTCATCTGGCGTTTTGCGTGGACGATTATGAGGCTGCCCATAAACGGCATGAACAGATGGGATGTATCTGTTATGAAAATCCGCAGATGGGTATTTATTTTATTCAGGATCCGGACGGCTACTGGCTTGAAATTATTCCGCGGTAGTTCTCAAATCATGAATTTATGCCTTGCGCTTAATGATAAAAAGTAATAAAATAAAATTATGGGGAACACAAAATGGCAGCCCGTTGGGGAGAGGAGGAACTTTTTATGAAGAAGCGTCGGGATGGGGGAATGCATCCGAAAAAAAGAATTGCGGCTGAAATTATGCAGCAGATTGGCCGGAGTGTTTTGTTCGTATTTGTGGTTGTGGCGGTTATAGCGATTGTGATTGTCCGTTCGGTCATTTCTACGGCGAAGGAGAATGAGCTGGCGCTGGAATCGGAGTCTGCGCTGTATGAGCTGACCGGATTTTTGGGGAAATACGAAAAGGTTGCGGAGCAGCTGGCTGTGAATCCGGAGATCCGCGCGATTCTGGCGGAAACAATGCCCGGGGACCATCTGAACGACCATGAGGAAATGGAATGCACCCGCAATTTTTTGGACAGTGTTGTTAAGACGGATCCTGAAAATTTCCTGTCGGCATGGATCGCGGATATGGATACCAGTGTGCTGACGCAGTCGGATGGTTTTACTTCGGATGAAACGTGGGTCTTTACCGAGCGGATCTGGTATCCGTGTGTGGAGGCGCACAAAACATTGCTTACAGACCCTTACATAGATCCGAGCAGCGGAGTGATGATTATCAGCGCGGTGGCTCCGATCTATGATGAAGCCGGCAATGAACCGCTTGGCGTGGCAGGCGTGGATATTTCCCTGGAACGTATGTCGGAGGTTATGAGCCATTATAAGGTGGGCGACAACGGGTATATTTTGCTTGTATCAGGAGAAGGCAAGATTATCTACCATCCGCAGGCAGATCTGGTTGACCGGAATCTGGCAGATGTAGATGTATCAGAAAATGTAAAAGAGGCGGTTGCAAAAGGGGAAGAACAGTTTCTGAAATGTAAGATTAACGGCGAAACGAAATTCGGTGTTGTGGCATTCAGCGAGGAAACCGGCTATACGGTTATCAGCAATATGCCGTGGAACGAGTTCTATTCCCTGATCCTGTTTTTGATCGCGGTTCTGATCGGAATCTTTGTACTTGGAATCATCCTTATCGTATGGAGTATCCGAAGGAGCGCGGCCAGCCTGACAAAACCGATTCTGGAGCTGAACCATTCGGCTCAGCAGCTTGCGGCAGGGGATCTGGATGTGCATCTGCATATTACGGCGGAGGATGAAATCGGTGAGCTGGGCCATTCGTTCGGACAGACGGTTGACCGGTTAAAGCAATACATCGTATATATCGATGAAATGGCAGAAGTGCTGACAGATCTGGCACATGGGAAACTGGATGTGCAGCTGAAAAATGATTACCAGGGTGAATTTCAGAAATTAAAGGCAGCTTTATTAAATATCTCAGAGTCCATGAACGATGTAATGGAAAATATTGCCAACAGTGCCGACCAGGTGTCTACCGGTGCGGGGGAGCTGGCGAATGCTTCCCAGACACTGGCAGAGGGAGCCAGTACGCAGGCGCTGGCGGTTGACGGACTGGCGGCATCTGCGGCGACGATCGACGAGCAGGTGCAGCAAAGCCGCAAAGACGCGGAGGTTTCCGCGGATGCAACGATGCGGGTAACAAAGATGATCGAGCAGAACCAGGAAAAGATGGCGATGATGATGGAAGCTGTCGGCAAGATTCACGAGACCTCCCAGCAGGTCGTTGGCATTATCCAGACGATCGAAGAGATCGCTGACCAGACCAATCTGCTGTCTTTGAACGCATCGATCGAAGCGGCCCGTGCAGGAGAAGCGGGCAAAGGATTTGCGGTTGTAGCGGATGAGATCGGCAAGCTTGCAATGGAAAGCTCGAAAGCCGCTAATATGACCAGGGACCTGATCGGTATTTCCATGGACGAGATCAATAAAGGAAGCTCGATTGCCAACGGCGTCATGGCTTCTTTGGAAGAATCTGTGGCTGCGGTAGTGAAAGTCAATGAAATGATTGGCAAGACAGCTGAAAATGCGGCTGTCCAGGCGCAGAATATGGAGCAGATCCGTTCAGGTATTGAAGAGATTGTGCAGGGTGTGCAGGATAATTCGGCAGCTGCGCAGCAGACATCCGCGACATCCGAAGAGCTTGCCTCCCAGGCGGTCGTACTGAATGAACTGGTGCAGCGGTTTGAATTAAAACAGGAACAAGCATAAGTATAGAAAAATAAAATAAAAATAAATGAAAAGAGGAAAAGGCAATGAAAAAAATAAAGGCATTTTGGGAATCTTTGGAAGATATGGCGACGGTATCCAGGCGGGAGCTGTTTTTGGAAGTTGTATGCTGCCTGCTGGCAGGATTTGTGCTTGGCATCCTATTCAGCCCGAAGAAAACGACGATGATTGCAAGCAATAACAAAAGCGGCTGCCTGCATACAGAGGAAGAGGAAGAATAACGTTACTGTTCACATCTTGTTCAAGCATTTGCTGCTTGGACAAGGCCAAAAAATGCGGCCTGCCAAGCATCCAGCCCTTCGCCGAAGGCGAACTTTCCATGGGCTGGATGCCGTTACAGTTCGCGGCTGTCCTGCTTTTTGGACAGGTGTGAACTGTAACAGAATAACAGGAAATCAGGACAGACAGGAGATTTGACGAAAATGCAGATTAAATTAAAGGATGGTTCCGTCAGAACGTATGACGGGGCAGTATCCGTATATGAAATTGCAAAAGATATCAGCGACGGCCTTGCCCGCGTGGCATGTGCCGGTGAACTGAACGGGGAAATTGTAGATTTAAGAACGAAGGTAACGGCAGACTGCGAGCTGAATATTATAACAGCGTCTGATGCGGAGGGGTTAAAGGTGATCCGTCATACGGCTTCTCATGTTATGGCAGAAGCGGTCAAGCGGCTGTTTCCGGATGCCAAGGTTGCGATCGGGCCGGCGATTGAAGATGGCTTTTATTATGATTTTGACCATGCGCCTTTTTCCAGAGAGGATTTGGATCAAATTGAATCCGAAATGAAGAAAATCATCAAGGAAGGCCATGAGATCAGCAGGTTTACGCTGCCGAGGGAAGAAGCGGTCGCATTTATGCGCGAACGTAATGAACCATATAAAGTAGAGCTGATCGAAGACCTGCCGGAAGGCTCGGAGATCTCGTTTTATGATCAGGGCGGCTTTACCGATCTGTGCGCCGGGCCGCATCTGATGTCGACAAAGGGCATCAAGGCATATAAGCTGATTTCCTCTTCTATGGCATATTGGAGGGGAGACGAGCATAAAGCACAGCTGCAGCGTATTTATGCGACTGCATTTAACAAAAAGGAAGAGCTGGCCGCTTACCTGGAGCATCTGGAAGACATTAAAAAACGCGACCACAATAAGCTGGGGCGTGAGATGGAATTATTTACGACGGTAGACGTGATCGGCCAGGGACTGCCGCTGTTTGCGCCGAAAGGCACGAAGATGATTCAAAAGCTTCAGCGCTGGATCGAAGATCTGGAAGACAACGAGTGGGGGTATGTGCGTACAAGAACGCCGTTTATGGCAAAAAGCGACTTGTATAAGATTTCCGGCCACTGGGATCATTATAAAGAAGGGATGTTTGTCCTTGGCGATGAAGAAAAGGATAAAGAAGTGTTTGCACTGCGCCCGATGACCTGCCCGTTCCAATATTATGTATACAAAAATTCGCAGAAATCCTACCGGGATCTGCCGTATCGTATGGGTGAAACATCTACGATTTTCCGCTCCGAGGATTCCGGAGAGATGCACGGCTTAACAAGGGTGCGGCAGTTTACGATTTCAGAGGGCCATCTTGTAATCCGCCCGGATCAGACCGAAGAAGAGTTAAAAGGGTGCCTGGAGCTTGCGAATTACACGCTGACCACACTTGGACTGCAGGAGGATGTGACATACCGCTTGTCCAAATGGGACCCTGCGAACCGGGAAAAATATCTGGGCGACGCCCAGTACTGGGAATCCACGCAGGATGCACTGCGTAAGATCCTTGTGGAGAAAGGGCTTCCGTTCGTGGAAGCAGACGGCGAAGCAGCGTTTTACGGCCCGAAGATCGATATTCAGGCCAAGAACGTATACGGCAAAGAAGATACGATGATTACCATCCAGCTGGACTGCGCCATTGCCGAGAACTTCGATATGTATTATATCGATGAAAACGGGGAAAAGATCCGCCCGTATATTATCCACCGGACATCCATGGGCTGCTATGAGCGTACGCTGGCATGGCTGATTGAGAAATACGCGGGTAAATTCCCGACCTGGCTCTGCCCGGAACAGGTCCGCGTGCTTCCGATCTCGGATAAATACAACGATTATGCCCAAAAAGTTTTATCAGAATTAAAGAAAAACGGTATTGATGCGTCTATAGACGCACGCTCGGAAAAGATCGGCTTTAAGATCCGCGCGGCGAGGCTGGAGAAACTGCCGTATATGCTTGTAGTAGGCAAGCAGGAAGAGGAAGACGGCACGGTATCTGTCCGCAGCCGCTTTGCCGGCAATGAGGGTGTCAAGCCGCTGGAACAGTTTATCGATCAGATCAGCCGGGAAATCCGTACGAAGGAGATCCGTAAAGAACTCCCGGAAGAAGAGAAGGCGAAATAGGAAAATATATACAAAA
The DNA here is from genome assembly GCA_947564835.1 of uncultured Eubacterium sp. Classification (GTDB taxonomy): domain Bacteria; phylum Bacillota; class Clostridia; order Lachnospirales; family Lachnospiraceae; genus Eubacterium_J. The sequence goes on from CANOET010000027.1 coordinate 9,272, forward strand.
ACAAGAAAGTTGAACCAAAATTAAAGAATAAGCGTGTTTGAAAATCATCCGCCGCAGTGACATGGCGTGTATATCGCAGAAAATGACGGAAATGGGAGGTCCCCGCCAAGGCTGTCCAATATGGGTTTTCAGGCACGCTTTCTGTTTCCTCCGGAATTTGCTAAATCTGGTATTTATTTTGCGGCGCATAAACCAAAAGAAACTGCAGATACTATAGCTGCATTTAAATATCGGATGTATAGAAGCATCCGAAAGCATAAGGAGGGAAATCATGCCAAGATTAGAATGCAGTGTGACCAACTGCCGGTATAACAAAGAACACGGATGCATCCGCGAGAATATCAGTGTCGGCGGGGCAGGGGCCAGCAGCACGAGCGAGACATGCTGCGACAGCTTTGAGGAACGGCGCGGGGATTCTTTTATGAACAGTGCCAAGGAACCTTCAGAACGCGTCAGCATCCGCTGCGAGGCGAAAAAATGCGTTCACAACGATGACTGCAGCTGCCATGCGGACGGCATTGACGTCGGCGGGTCAAACGCATGCCGCTGTGAGCAGACCGCATGCGGCACATTCTGCAGAAAATAGGCAGATCCGGGCTGTCCGGCCGGGATCCGGCAAGCAAGCAGACATTGCCAGATCCCACACACAACATCCTGCATGCCTGCCGCCGGCAAAGATGTTTTGCCTGGGCAGGCATGCGAAACAGGCTGGACATACAGAAAAATTAAAGAAAAGAAAAAGATATGGAAGCTAAGATATAGAAACAAAATATAGAAGTTAACTAGAAACCGAAAAGCTGTAAAAACAGAAAAGGAGGCCGCAATCATTTGAGAAAAAAATCACACATTATACTTGCCAGATATCTGGTAAAGGAATCCAAAGACAAAGAACTCCAAAAGCATAAATATGCCTTTTACCTCGGCAGCGTACTCCCTGATATCAAGCCGTCGTTCCTTTACAGGCGCCATGAAATCACGCGGACGTTTCCGGATCTGCAAAAGCGCATCAAAAGGCTGTCGGCGGAGCATCAGGCATACAAGGAACCGTCGGATACCAAATATTACCGGCATCTGGGCGAGGTATCCCATTATCTTGCGGATTATTTTACCTATCCGCATAACAATAAATTTAACGGCGGACTGCGCGAGCACTGCTCTTATGAAGAGGATCTTAAGAAAAAGCTGCGCCAGCATATCGTAAGCGGCAAAGCAGCCAGCCGCAAGAAAAAGTACATTGAATTTTCCGCACCCGAAGCGCTGTTTGATTTTGTCGAAAAAACGCACCAGGATTATTTGTCGCATCAAAACACGGTGGAAGGGGATATCAGCCATATTATTCCGATTAACAGCCAGGTTTTAAAGAGTATTACGCATTTTCGCAGGCACGCTTAGCAGGCTGCCAAAAGGAATATTTTCCCGGATTATGTCGAATGCCGTCGATGTGAAATAATTGACTTTTTTTGTAAAATAATAGTAAAATAAGGGTGCCGCTAGTGATCAGTCCATACATAGGAAACGGAATGGTGATAAGGATGAATCAAGAAAGTACATTATGGATGGAGATCGAGCATCTCCGAAGGGAATTGAATGAAGCAGCATTACGCGACCTGAATTCAGAAGAATGTTTCCGCGTCAGCCTGAAACTTGATGCTGTGCTGGAAAAATTTTATAACGAGGGAGGAACCCCGTTATAAGCTGAGAAAAGCACTAATTGGATGGTTTCACGCGGATGACTACAGAAAGAAGGGACGGCCTTGGCCGTCCTTTCTTTTGCATTTTTATGAAAAATTTTACTTGTCAAATACGCAAAAGAAGGGTATATTAATACTAGGCGTGGAGGAAAGTGGTTAAAAGTGGTGGATCATAGAGTGCGGAACCATAAAGTGTGGGGCCATAGAGGGTATGTGCGATGTTCATGGGTGAATACAATCATACGATCGATACAAAGGGCAGGCTGATTGTCCCTTCGAAGTTTCGGGAGAAGCTGGGAGAAGAGTTTGTGGTGACGAAGGGGCTGGATGACTGTTTGTTTGTATACCCGCTGGATGAATGGGCGCATATCGAAGAAGCTTTCCGCAAAGTACCATTGACAAACAAAAAAGCAAGGGACTTTGTACGTTTTTTCTTTGCCGGGGCAGCAAGCTGCGAGGTGGACAGGCAGGGGAGGATCCTTTTGCCGGCGAACCTGCGGGCCTATGCCGGCCTGGAAAAGGAAATTGTATCTGCGGGCGTGTTAAACCGCGTGGAAATCTGGGACAAGGAGAAGTGGGAAAAAAGCAATGTCATCGAAGATATGGATGAGATTGCGGATTACATGGCTGGCCTGGGCGTCAGCATTTAATCATCCGCACAAAAGAGCCGATGGAATTTAATCATACCCCGGTATTATTACAGGAGACGATCGGGCAGCTTTGCATTAAGCCTGACGGCATTTACGTGGACGGCACTTTAGGGGGCGGAGGACATGCTTATGAGGTGCTGAGCCGTTTGTCCGGACAAGGACGCCTGATCGGCATCGACCAGGATGCGGATGCGGTACGCGCAGCATCGCAGCGCCTGAGCGTCTTTGGGGACCGTGTCAGCATTATACGCAGCAATTACGCGGATATGCGCATGCAGCTTGCAAAGCTGGGGATTCGGAAAGTGGACGGGATCCTTCTGGACCTTGGCGTATCCTCTTTTCAGCTGGATACGCCGGAACGCGGCTTTACTTACCGGGATGCGCATGCGCCGCTGGACATGCGCATGGACGACAGGCAAATGATCACTGCAAAAGATATTGTAAACGGATACAGCGAAAAAGAGCTCTTTCGGATTATTCGCGATTATGGAGAGGACAAGTTTGCCAAAAACATAGCAAAGCACATTGTAAATACAAGAAAAGAGAAAGAAATTCTTACAGCCGGGGAATTGTGCGCGGTGATCCGCGGCGCGATTCCCATGAAGGTGCAAAAGAGCGGCGGCAATCCGGCCAAACGGACCTTTCAGGCAATCCGTATTGCCTGCAACCGTGAGCTGGACGTGCTCAAAGACAGCCTGGATGACATGATCGACCTGTTAAATGACGGCGGGCGGATCTGTGTCATCACCTTCCATTCGTTAGAAGACCGTATTGTCAAAACGATTTTTAAGAAAAATGAGAACCCGTGCATATGCCCGCCGGATTTTCCGGTCTGCGTGTGCGGCAGGGTATCGAAGGGAAAGGCGGTCCGTAAGCCGGTTGTACCATCTGAGGAGGAATGGGAGAATAATAAACGTTCAAGGAGCGCAAAGCTCAGGGTGTTTGAACGGAAGGAGCAGTAATGAGCAGACAGAAAGAGCACAAAAGGCCCTATGAGGCCTATACGTACGAAGATGGCAATACCGTCCGGCGGTTAGAAGCAGCACCCGATTTCCACGATGAACGCACAAAAAGAAAAGAGGAAAGGAGGATATCGGAACAGAAGCGCAGACGCAGGCGGGCGGCCAGAAGAAACCGGGAACGTGCGCTGAAAATGAACGCCGGATATGTTGCTTTTTTATCCGTATGTGTCATGGCGGTTGCGTTTACTTCGGTTGCTTATGTGAACCTGCAGTCCGACCTGATTATCAGGCAGGAAGCGATCGAAGATCTGCAAGAGGAGATATCCACCCTGAAACTCGAAAACGATGCAGCATATAAAAGGATCACGGCATCCGTTGATCTGAAAGAGATTAAAAAACAGGCAAAGCGGCTGGGCATGAGATACCCGTCCGAGGACCAGATCGTGCATTATACGATTGAAAATACAGATTTTATGACACAGTATTCGGATTGAATCAGGAAACTGTTAAAAATACATGGAAATAAAAGGTGACATATGGCAGCAAAAAACCAGGCAAATAACCGTTCCCCTGCCCGGCGCAGGAAAAGGAAGCCCAGGCGCAAGTGGCTCAAGCTGAACCGCAGAAACCATCTGAAAATGATGATTATCTTTTTCGGGATTGTACTTGCATTGGCGGGGCTGATGGGGCGCCTTGTGTATATCGAGCATACAAGCGGCCAGAAATACCAAAAGATTGTGCTGGCACAGTCCAATTATGACAGCCGGGTGATCCCGTTCCGCAGGGGGGATATTCTAGACTGCAACGGGATAGCGCTTGCTACCAGCTTAGATGTCTACAATGTGATTCTGGACGCGACCCAGATTCTGGCCAAAGAGGAATATCTGGAGCCGACGATAGCCGCGCTTATGGCAAGCTTTCCGCAGGAGCTTTCCGAGACGGAGATCCGTACCTTTCTCCGTGAAAATCCGACCAGCAGATATAAGGTATTAACGAAGCGGGTTGCGTATGAAAAAGTGCAGGCATTTCTGGATCTGTCTGCGGGCAGCGAAACGGATGAAAAACAGGATGACAAAAAAGACGGGGCGTCGGATACCGCAAAATACATCAAGGGCGTCTGGTTTGAAAAAGAGTACCAGCGCAATTATCCATATCAATCGCTCGCAAGCGCCGTGATCGGCTCGACGACGAGCGGCAACCTGGGAATGGCGGGGCTGGAAAATTATTACAACAGCACCTTAAACGGTACGAACGGCAGGCAGTACGGTTATCTGAACTCGGACAATGCCGTGGAACGTACGATTAAAGACGCGGTAAACGGGAACAATATTGTAACGACGATTGATATGAATATCCAGACGGTTGTGGAAGCAAAGATGAAAGAGTTCAACCGGGCATACCGCAATGAAGCAAGGCCAGGCAACGGCGCGGAAAATATCGGCGTCATTATTATGGACCCGAATACAGGCGGGATTAAGGCGATGGCGAATTTTCCCGATTACGACCTGTCCGATCCGCGTTCTCTGGATGGATTTTACACAAAAGAAGAAATAGCGAATATGACAGAAGATGATAAGGCGGACGCGCTCAATCAGATCTGGCGCAATTTCTGTATCAGCGATACCTTTGAGCCCGGTTCCGTGCAAAAGCCGCTGACGGTGGCGGCGGGGCTTGACAGCGGGAAATTAACCGGCAGGGAATCGTTTGAATGCGACGGCGTGGAAGTGGTCGCAGACCGGGAGATCCGCTGTGTGGCGCGGTTCGGGCACGGTACGGAGACGATACAGGGGGCGTTAATGGATTCCTGCAACGATGCGCTGATGCAGATGGCGCGGCGCATGGGCAAAGAGGTCTTTGCCACCTACCAGAGTAATTTCGGTATGGGGTTCCGCACAAATATTGATCTGCCAGGGGAAGCGCGCACGGATACGCTGATCCATCCGCTGGAGACGATGTCGTCCGTCGACCTGGCTACTTCTTCGTTCGGCCAGTCGTACAACTGCACGATGATCCAGATGATCAGCGCGTTTTGCTCGATCGTCAACGGCGGCAGCTATTACCAGCCGCATATCGTATCCAGGATTACGGATGAAAACGGCAGCCTGGTCAAAGAGATCAAGCCGCAGCTGTTAAAGCAGACAATATCCAAAGAAACGAGCGACCAGGTCAAGGAATATCTGTTTGCAACCGTCAGCGAAGGGACGGCGGGCGTTGCAAAGGTGCCGGGCTATTCGATGGGCGGCAAGACGGGGACAGCCGAAAAGCTTCCGCGTGAAGACAATAACTATGTCGTATCGTTTATCGGCTATCTGCCGCAGGAGCATCCGCAGCTGGTGATTTACGCGGTCATCGACACGCCGAACCAGCCGACCGAGCACGAAGAGCAGGCGCACAGCACGTTTGCCCAGAACCTGGCCAGAGAAATTTTAGAAGAGATTCTGCCTTATATGAACATATACAAAGACGAAAAAGTGAAAAAAGATGCTTTGAAGAAGAAGGATACCAATATGTACACGGAGATTGCCGGCTACGAAGCAGAAGCAGCATTAGGTGAGGCTGTGAAATATCATTGACGGCAAAAAATACATAACCTCATAATTGCAGAATAAGCTATAATAACTGCTATTATGAGGTTTGTTTTATGAACGGGACAAAAACGCATAACCGTAAAAAAATCGTGACGGTATTTTTCTGCATCGCATGCGCCATGGTCTTCCTGGCCGGGCGGCTCGTCTATCTGATGGTGTTCCAGTCCGAGTTTTACAGTGCGAAGGCCAAGGACCTGCACGAACGGGAGCGGGACATCAAAGCGGCGAGGGGAAAGATCTTAGACATAAACGGCAAGGTGCTTGCGTCCAACCGCAGTGTCTGCACGATATCCGTGATCCACAGCCAGGTGAAGGAGCCGGAGCAGGTGATTCAGGCGCTTAGCGAGGAACTCGGCATGGAGGAAGAAACGGTGCGTAAGCGTGTGGAAAAGGTCAGCTCCATCGAACGGATCAAATCCAATGTATCCAAGGAAACCGGTGACCGCATCCGGGACCGCAAGCTGGCAGGCGTCAAGGTGGATGAAGATTATAAGCGGTATTATTTATATGACAGCCTGGCCTCCAAGGTGCTTGGCTTTACAGGAGGTGATAACCAGGGGATTATCGGGCTGGAAGTGGTATACGATAAAAAAATGATGGGTACCAACGGCAAGATCCTGACGCTGACCGATGCCCGGGGCGTGGAGCTGGCGGACGCCGGGGAGCGGCGCCTGAATCCGGCAGACGGGAACAACCTGCGCATCAGCCTGGACTATAATATCCAGATGTATGCCCAGCAGGCCGCGGAAAAGGTGATGCAGGCAAAGGAAGCAGACAGCGTCAGCGTAATTATTATGAAGCCGTCCAACGGCGAGGTGATGGCTATGGTGAACCTGCCGGAATTTAACTTAAACGAGCCGTATGAGCTTCCCGAAGGCACAAGCTATGCAAATCAGGAGGAAAAGCAGAACCTGTTAAACCAGATGTGGCGCAACGGCTGCATCAACGATACGTATGAGCCAGGCTCGACCTTTAAGGTCATAACCGCGTCCGCGGCGCTGGAGGCAGGGGTCGTTTCCTTAAGCGACAACTTTTACTGTCCGGGCTATAAGATTGTAGAAGACCGTAAGATCCGCTGCGCAAGGACGAGCGGGCACGGTGCGCAGGACTTTGTGCATGGCCTGGAAAATTCCTGCAATCCGGTCTTTATCGAGCTTGGGATGCGTCTGGGGACGGACCAGTATTACAAATATTTTAAACAGTTCGGCCTGCTGTCTAAGACGAATATAGACCTGCCGGGAGAAGCCAGGACGATTATGCATGAAAAAAAGAACATCGGCCAGGTAGAGCTTGCCACGATTTCCTTCGGCCAGTCCTTCCAGATTACTCCGGTGCAGCTTGCGACTACGATCTCGTCGCTGATTAACGGCGGAAAACGGATTATCCCGCATTTCGGCGTCCAGATCGAAGACCAGGAAGGGAATCCGGTCGAAGTATTTTCGTATGAACCGACGGCGCAGATTGTAAGCGACAAGACGTCCGGAACGATGCGTTCCCTGCTCGAAAAGGTAGTTTCCGAAGGCGGAGGCAATAAAGCCTATATCGAAGGCTACCAGATCGGCGGCAAGACAGCTACCTCCCAGACGCTGCCAAGAAGCGCCCACCGTTATATTTCATCGTTTATGTGCTTTGCGCCGGCTGACGACCCGCAGGTGCTTTGTCTGGTGATTATCAATAATCCGACAGGCGTCTATTACGGCGGCACGATCGCTGCGCCGGTCGCCAAAGAGATTTTTTTAAATATCCTGCCATATCTTGGAATCGAAAAAGATCCGTCAGTAGTGGAAAAAGAAAGGCAGGAAAAAGAGCAAAAGGCACAGGAACAGGAGTAGGGCCTGTGCCCTCCCTGCCCATAAAATCCGCCCGGCCCCTTGCAACAGGCGTTAAAATCCGCTATACTATAGTTTTAGACAGCCCAAGGACAAAGGAAAGAGAGAGAAAGAAATGACACAGCAGTTGACAGATTTTCGATATATGTTTGCAGTAATCCTTGCATTCGCCATCACAGCGCTCTTAGGGCCTTTGATGATTCCGGTTTTACGAAGGCTGAAGGTCGGAAATACAGAACGCGAAGAATTAAAATCCCATCAAAAGAAAATGGGTACGCCCACGATGGGAGGGCTGATGATTTTGCTTGCCATTATTATCACATCCTTGTTTTTCCTCTCATCCTATCCGAAAATCATACCGGTTTTGTTTGTGACGGTGGGGTTTGGGGTCATTGGATTTTTTGATGATTATTTAAAAGTCGTGCTGAAACGGTCTGACGGGCTGCTTGCATGGCAGAAAATGATACTGGAAATCGTGGTAACGGCTGTATTTGCGATTTATCTGCAGCGGTTTTCCGATGTGCCGCTTACCATGCTTGTCCCGTTTTCCGGCGGAAAATACGTGGATTTCGGCTGGCTGGCGCTGCCGATCCTGTTTCTGGCTGTGATCGGGACGGTGAACGGCGCGAACTTTACGGACGGCCTGGATGGGCTTGCTTCCAGTGTAACGGTATTGATCGCAACCTTTTTCAGCGTGGTCGCCATTGCGACGGACAGCGGGATCGAACCGATTACGTGCGCCGTTGTAGGTGCGCTGCTTGGATTTTTACTGTTTAATGTGTATCCGGCCAGCGTCTTTATGGGAGATACCGGCTCCCTGGCGCTCGGCGGATTTGTGGCCTCGGTTGCGTATATGATGCAGATGCCGATGTTTATCCTGATCGTCGGGTTGATTTACTGGATTGAGATTCTATCGGTTATGATCCAGGTCAGCTATTTTAAAATCACCCATGGAAAGCGGTTTTTCCGCATGGCCCCGATCCATCATCATTTTGAGCTTGGCGGATGGTCAGAGACAAAGGTTGTCGCGGTATTTTCAGTTGTTACCACACTGCTGTGCCTGGCTGCTTATCTGGGGATGTAAGCCCGGCAAAAGGAGGAAGCATATGGAATTAAAAGGGAAAAAAGTACTTGTCGCGGGCACCGGCTTAAGCGGCATTGCCGCAGCGCAGCTGCTGCTGCAGATGGGGGCGGATACGATATTATATGACAGCAATGAAAAATTGTGCAGGGAAGAAATCCGTGCAAAGTCGGATGCTTTGAAAGAGATCCCGGTTGTGCTGGGAGAGCTGGACATTTGCCTGGCCAGGCAGCTGGATCTGGCTGTCTTAAGCCCGGGTGTGCCGTTAGACGCACCTGCAGCCAGGCAGCTGGCGGATGCGGGCGTGCCGCTGTGGGGGGAGATTGAGCTGGCGTACCGCTGTGCGAAGGGCCGTCTGGCTGCGATTACCGGTACGAACGGCAAGACAACGACGACGGCGCTGGCGGGGGAGATTTTGAAAAGCCATTTTGCAGATGTAAACGTGGTCGGCAATATCGGGATCCCCTATACGTCGCTGGCGGCGCGGATGACGGATGAGACGGTAACAGCCGCGGAGATCAGCAGTTTCCAGCTGGAAACGGCGGACACCTTCTGCCCGGATGTATCAGCGATTTTAAATATTACGCCGGATCATTTGAACAGGCATCATTCTATGGAATGTTATATTGCGATAAAAGAATCTATTACTAAAAATCAGAAGCCTGGACAAGCATGTGTGCTGAATTATGAGGATGAAACGCTGCGTACGTTCGGCAGCACACTTGAGGGACGTTTAAATGTGATTTATTTTAGCAGCAAACAAAAGCTGGCGCGCGGGTTTTACCTGGAAGACGGCACGATCTGGATGGCAGGGGAAAACGGGGTGCAAAAAATCATAGCGGTGGATGCATTAAATCTGCTTGGCACGCATAATTATGAAAATGTAATGGCGGCGGCTGCCGTTACCCGCGCAATGGGCGTGCCGATGGAAAAAATTGTAAAAACATTGCAAACCTTTCAAGCTGTGGAGCATAGAATCGAATATGTGGAAGAAATAGCGGGTGTGCGTTATTATAACGACTCCAAAGCGACCAACCCGGATGCGGCGGTCCAGGGCATCCGCGCTATGGAGCGTCCGACCTGGCTGATCGGCGGGGGGTACGATAAGCAGTCAGAATACGGGGAATGGATCGATGCATTTGACGGCAAAGTACAAAAACTGGTGCTGATTGGGGCTACGAAAGAAAAGATTGCGCAGGCCGCGGCAGAAAAAGGGTTTTTGGATCTGGTCCGGTGCGGGACGCTGGAGGAAGCGGTTGCTTACTGTCATACCCATGCGCGGCCGGGAGACGCCGTATTGCTCTCGCCTGCCTGTGCAAGCTGGGATATGTTCCCCAATTACGAAGAACGGGGCAGGATTTTTAAAGAAACCGTGCGCAGCTTCTTAACCTGAACGCTGCAGCGCGGCACACAGATGATTCCGGCGGCGGAAAACCGGACTGATGCAAAAAAAATCAGGAGTTGTAAGAGTGGGCAGACGAAACAGGACGCGTCAAAAGAAAACCAAATATTGTGATTACAGTTTATTTTTTCTGATCATATTTTTACTGGGTTTTGGTCTGGTCATGCTGTACAGCGTCAGCGCTTATAACGCCAATGAAAGGTACGGCGATCCGATGCATTATTTAAGGCGCCAGGGACTGGCCGTTGTGCTTGGAATTGCAGCTATGACCCTGATCTCAAGGATTGACTATCATGTGTGGTTCTATTTTGGGAATCTCGCTTACCTGCTGGCCTTCGGGCTGTGTGCGATTGTTCTGATCCCGGGGATCGGGAACGAAGCAAAAGGTTCGGCCAGGTGGATTCCGCTCGGGCCGCTGAGCTTTCAGCCGTCCGAATTTGCGAAGCTGGCAATGATTTTGTTTTTATCCGGGCTTGTATGCCGGATTCCAAAACAGATCGCGAAGTTTACGAATCTGGTCAAGGTGATGATCATGATTGTGCCCATATTTGTCATTGTTGCTTATGAGAACCTGAGTACGGGTATTATTATTATGGGCATCGCGATCGTCATTACCTTTGTAGCGAGCCCGAAGGTCGGGCAGTTTGTCGCGATGGTGTCTGTAGGTGTCGTAGGGGGCGGCGTCGTCTTTATTATGGCTGCCGGCTACCGGATGGACCGTATCAAGGCATGGCTGCATCCCGAAGACTACACCGACGGTACCGCGTTCCAGACGATCCAGGGGCTGTATGCCATCGGCTCCGGCGGACTGTTCGGCAAGGGGCTTGGGCAGAGCATGCAAAAGCTGGGATTCGTGCCGGAGGCGCAGAACGATATGATCTTTTCGATTATTTGCGAGGAGTTGGGGCTGTTCGGCGCATTTTGTGTGATTTTGCTGTTTTTGCTGATGATCTGGAGGCTGATGGTCATTGCGAACAATGCGGCGGACTTGTATGGTGCGCTGATTGTATCGGGGATTATGGCGCATATCGCGATCCAGGTGATCTTGAATATTTCCGTTGTTACGAATACGATCCCGAATACAGGGATTACGCTGCCGTTTATCAGCTACGGCGGGACGTCGACCAGCTTCCTGCTGGCAGAGATGGGGCTGGCGCTGAGCGTATCAAGGGGAATCCGGCTGGAAGGTAGTGGTCATGATTAGAAAAAAACGAAAGAAGCGTGCCAGAAAAAAAAAGGCGCTGCTGTTTGTGCTGGTATGCCTTCTGCTGCTTGCGGTGCTGGCGCTGGTTGGGATTACCGGGTTTAAATTAAAAAAGGTGCAGGTAAGCGGAAATGAGCTGTATTCGGACCAGCAGATCAAGGAAAGTGTACTGAACGATGAATATTCCTGGAATACGCTGTATGTCTTTTTCAAATATAAGCTGTTCCATATGAAAGAAATTCCGTTTATTGACGAGATGGAGATCGAGCTGCTTTCCCCGCAGGCGATACGCATCAATGTCTATGAAAAGGCAATCATCGGATACATAGAAGCAAATGACCAGAACGTATATTTTGACAAAGACGGCTTTGTGGTGGAGATTTCCAAAAGGCAGATCGAGCGTGTGCCGAAAGTAGACGGCATTGCATGCAGGGAAGTGGTCGTCTATGAAAAGCTCAGCCTGGAGGATGAAAAAACGCTTTCCATGCTGCTGACCTTTTCCAGGCAGCTGTTGAAATATGAATTGGTGCCGCAGACGATCGCTTTTCGGGAAGACCGCAGCCTGTCGGCGGATTTCGGCAGTGTGCGGGCACAGATCGGGGATTCGGATTTTCTCATCGAAAAGGTGATGCGGCTGGATGCGCTGATGCCGCAGCTAAAGGGGAAAAAGGGGACGCTTCATCTGGAAAACTGGACGCCTCTGACGACCGATATTGTTTTTGAGCCGGATTAGCGGCAGGCCAGCGGTTAAAAAAAGTAAAATTTGATATTTTTTCAAAAAACTGGTTGATTTCATGTGCAAAAAATAATATTATAGAAATCAGAAGTTATATTGTGTCCGGATGAGGCTGGCACAGATTATGTATAAATTAAGGAGGTATTACCTTTGCTTGAGATTACAACAACAGAAGCAGATTCCAGTGCGAAGATCATTGTTATCGGGGTCGGTGGAGCAGGTAACAATGCAGTAAATAGAATGATAGATGAAAATATCGGCGGCGTGGAGTTCGTCGGAGTCAATACAGATAAACAGGCGCTGATGCTGTGCAAAGCGCCTACCCTAATCCAGATCGGAGAAAAGCTGACCAAAGGGCTTGGTGCAGGCGCAGATCCTGAAGTTGGCATGAAGGCTGCGGAGGAGAGTGCAGAAGAACTGGCTGCGGTTGTGGAAGGCGCAGACATGATCTTTGTGACCTGCGGCATGGGCGGCGGCACAGGAACCGGCGCGGCCCCGGTTGTGGCCAAGATTGCAAAGGATAAGGGCATTCTGACAGTCGGTGTTGTCACGAAGCCGTTTACCTTTGAGGCAAAAGCACGTATGGTCAATGCCATTTCCGGGATTGAGCGTTTAAAACAGGGTGTGGACACGCTGATCGTGATTCCGAACGACAAGCTGCTGGAAATTGTAGACCGCCGTACGACGATGCCGGACGCGCTGAAAAAGGCAGACGAAGTGCTTCAGCAGGGCGTACAGGGCATTACAGACCTGATCAACCTGCCTGCGCTGATCAACCTGGACTTTGCGGATGTGCAGACCGTTATGAAAGACAAGGGACTTGCGCATATCGGGATCGGTATGTCCAAAGGCGATGAAAAGGCGATTGAGGCAGTAAAGCTGGCGGTATCTTCTCCGCTGCTGGATACGGATATCTGCGGCGCTACGCATGTAATTATTAATATATCCGGCGCGATTTCGCTGCTGGATGCCAATGACGCGGTCGGCTATGTGCGCGATCTGGTCGGGGAGAATGCGAATATTATTTTCGGCGCGAAATATGATGAATCCAGGTCGGATGAAGCGACGATTACGGTAATTGCGACCGGGATTGAAGATGTGGAGGACAAGCCGAAGCCGTCGCTGATGCCGGGGATGGCTGGTATGTCCGGAATGAAGTACGGCAGTTCCGGGATGGGCGGTACGCGTACACAGGCTACGCCGTTTCCGGGAAGGACAGGCTCCGGCGCGGCAGGTGCAGGCGGACAGGCTCCGGCAGGCGGATTTTCCGGCATGAATACGGGCGGCGGCGCGGGTATGAATGCGGCGCAGCAGCAGCAGAATGTATTTGGGATTCATAAGCCGAAGAAGCCGGAGAGTACGGTTCCGGTTAAAGACATTAAGATTCCCGGGTTTTTGCAGAATCCGAAAAAGTAGGAGAGTACATATTGCGGGTATTTTGATGGAAATGAAAGGTGTATTTAATATTAGGATAAGAGCAGGGACTGCTTGGGGAAGGGGATGATATCTTGGAACCGGGCAGTTTTTTGTGTGCGGAATCTGATATTGTGTTGGGGGTTTTATTGGCTATGCGGACGCCGGATGAGGGGGAAATGGCCTGGCTTCCGGCTCCTATTCCGGAATGTTAAGAATCCCTA
>CANOET010000028.1 GCA_947564835.1 uncultured Eubacterium sp.
GCAATGGGGGCTTCCAATGCGTTCCAGTTTCACGGGCAACTGCCGAAAGACAAGAAAAAGCTGTTGGTATTTCTCGATGAAATCATTGGAAACGTCAGCGAAGAAGAATTACAGCGGTATAGAAAAAGCGTCTATCATTTGTAAGCAAAGAGGAACATCATGAGAAAAAAGATATGGGGAATTTATCATTTTAAATGGCGAAGAAGTCATTGAATGTATTTACTATTATGTAAAAGATAGTGGAACTTATATCGAAAAAACATATCAAGGAATATATGAAATCGACATGGATGAACTCAAAGGCTTAATACGCAATATGGAATAAAAGGAGTTGATTTTTATGCACTTTACAGGCAGAACTTGGCGACCGCCGTATGAAGCTCACTCGGTCATCATACAGGCTACCTCTGGCTGCACCTATAATAAATGCAAGTTTTGTAGCCTGTATAAAAACGAGTGCTTCCGAATGTCGCCTATGGAAGAATTTGAGGAAGATTTAGCAGAGATAAAAGGCTACCAGCCATATGCAAGGAGAATATTCTGGACAGGGGCAAATCCTTTTGCCATGAGTTACGAGAATCTGAAACTTAGGGCTTTGACCGTAAGGGATTATCTGATTAAATGCCAGACAATGGCTATGTTTGCGAGCATCCGTGATATTAAAAATAAAGAGGTGTGGCAGCTTAGGAAATTAAGGGCAATGGGCATTAACGGACTGAGCATCGGCGTGGAAAGTGGCGATGACGAAACGCTTGCCCTTGCAAATAAAGGATATACGGCTGCTGATATTCTGGAACAATGCAGAAAATTAGATGAAGCGGGTATTGAATATTACTTTGTTTATATGACAGGTCTTGCGGGAAAAGACGGCGGATACCGTAATGCAAGGAATAGTGCTGAACTGTTCAGCCAGCTCAATCCGTATTTTGTTTCCGTGGACTCTCTTACGCTTTTCCCAGACACAGAGCTGTACCAGATGGCACAGCAAGGTTTGTTTGTCCCTGCTGAAGAAAAAGAGCGTATCCGTGAACTGCAAATGCTAATCAACAACTTAAATATACGCACACATTTATTTGCAAACACGGTTTCAAATTTCACGCCCGTAACGGCGTATCTTCCATATGACCGTGAAAAGGTTACAAGTGAATTGCAATATGTATTAGATAATACAGATGAAATGGAGATGAGGAAGTATAGAAACAATTTAAAATCTTTAGGATAAAGGTTTGGTTTCATCTTTCGTCCACCAAATAAAAAAATTTTTTTGAGTAGAGGGGAAAAATAAGGTTTTTCAAGTACTATGGGGTGTAAGGCAAAAAAGCCTTTGCCCCATTTTTCTTTTTTGACGAAAACGGGACGGCTCTTTGACAACTGAATACTCATTCGTCAAACACTTCCTCTTTGTGATTGTGAAAACATAAGCGTGTGCAGCGGTACGCCATGACCTGCCGAAAGGCAGAAAGCGGTAAATACCGACTGGAAATATCGGACAGCTCCCGATTCCGCCATGACACACAAAGAGAATACTGGTACTCCCGTCTTGAACGCTTTACAGCATTGGGCAGCTCTGTCTGACCGACAGTTGGGGTGGAACTCCCGTGGCGTCAGTTCGCTGCTGACCGTTTGGCGGCTTCCCTTGCGTTTACCGCAATGGCATTTTCGGGAGATGCTCGGTCTGACTTGGGACTGCATTGATGCAACACAATGTCAAAAATGTTTCTTTTCTCGTTCACCCAGCTCAGGCACCCTCAATGACCAACATCTTCCTTTTCTAAATCGGAGATCCTGCGGATACAATACATAAAGCTGAAAAACAAAACAACATCCGCACCCGCCCATGCAAAGACTTCCGCATAAAAAATCCCATCCTGCCCAAGCGCCATTGGCAGCAGCAGCGCAGCAGCCGTGCGCATTCCAAATTCCGCACAGCCTGAAACCATTGGCAACACTGTATTTCCAAGCCCCTGAATGCAGGAGCGCGTAACATGCAGATAGTACAGCACCGGAAGGCAAAGGCTCATTATAAACAGGTAACGGTAAGCAACTGCAAGCGTATCGGCTGTCGTTTTTGCGTCGCCGTTGATAAAGCACAGCAAAATCCATTTTCCGCCAAAGATCATAACCGCAGCAATGATCATAGAAGTAAAAACTGCAATTACCAGAGCTTCCCGGTAACCCTTGCGGATGCGAGAAGTCTTTCCGGCTCCGAGGTTCTGCCCGGTAAATGTTGTCATGGAAAATCCATACGAAGTGGCGGCTACCTCCAGCATGCCGTATAGTTTATTCGTAGCTGTAAATCCAGCTATAAATGCAACGCCAAATCCGTTTACCACAGACTGGACAATCATTCCCCCGACTGAGATGACAAAGTTCTGGAAAGCCATCGGCATTCCCAGGTTCATAAGCCGGATATGCAGGCTGGTGTCGATTTCCAGGTCTTCCCGCTGGAATTTTAAAAGGTCAATGCGCATGATTTTTATCAGGCAAAACAGGCCGGAACATAGCTGTGCCAGCACGGTCGCGGCGGCGGCGCCGAATACGCCCATATGCAGTACCGGTACAAATAAAAGATCCAGCCCGATATTGATAAAAGAAGCGCAGATCATGGCATACAGCGGCGTCTTCCCATCTCCGAGCGAACGCAGAATGGAGGCAAACAGATTGTAAGCCATTACGACCGGAATCCCCCAGAACATGGTACGCATATATGACATGGTATCGGCCCAGACGGTTTCCGGTGTGTGTAATATTTCTAACATCCAGGCAGCAAACATCTGTCCGCCTGCCAGCAGGACCAGTGCGCTTGCAGCGGATAAAAATGCAGAATTGGCAATGACATTGCGCAGCCTGCGGTATTGCCCCGCACCGAAATCCTGCGACATCCGGATACCGAAGCCTTGTGTAAATCCCTGGATCATCCCCTGCATCATCCAGATGATCCACTCGGCAGCGCCGACTGCGGCAATGCCGGATACGCCGAGTACTTGTCCGACGATAGCCGCATCTGCAATAGTGTAAAATTGCTGGAACAGATTGCCGAGCATCAGCGGCAAGGCAAAAGAGAGAATCAGCCGGCCCGGAGAACCAGAAGTCATATTCCGCAGTGATGTCATCGTAATAGCCCCTTTCTTTTTGATACACGTAAAACAATCAGGATGATGGATAAGACCGTGCCTGCGCCGGCCACGCAAAGAAGGTTTCTTAGCACGAAACTTTTCTTCTCATAGTTTCCTCTGCATCCCTTGTACTTTTCCGCATTCCCGCCTATAATAAATACAAATGCAAACAATACTCCAAACAGAAAAAGAGGAATCAAAATGAATACAGCCGCCGTTTCACTCAATCACTTATCCAAAACCTATGCAGATGGCAAAAAAGCCGTAAACAACATCCTGATTTCATTAGCTCCAGGCGAAATCTTTGGGTTTCTAGGCCCTAACGGCGCCGGGAAAACGACGACCGTAAAATTACTAAACGGCATTCTTACGCCGACGGAAGGCAGCTGCAGCGTATACGGCACGGATCCGGCCGTACATCCGGAAAAAACCCACGCGCTTTCCGGAGTGGTAACAGAACACGCCCAGATGTACGATCATCTCACCGGAATGGAAAACCTTTTATTCTACGGTTCGCTGTTTGGCCTCCAAACTGCCGCATGCACCAGACGCAGCCTGTTCCTTTTGGAACAGATGGATTTAACCGGAGCCAAAGATAAAAAGCTTGCCGCCTATTCCACCGGCATGCGCAAACGGCTCTCCCTGGCACGGGCGCTGATTCATCAGCCGAAGGTTCTGTTCTTAGATGAGCCGACTTCCGGCCTGGATCCGCAAAGTGCGCAGAATGTCCATGCCATCATTCAAAATCTGGCAAAAGAACAGGGCATTACCGTATTTTTATGCACGCACCAGCTGCGTTATGCACAGGAAATCTGCACCCGCTATGGCCTGATCCGCGAAGGAAGCCTGCTTGCACAGGGAACCCTGGAAGAGCTGCGCAAAAAATCCTGTTCCGGCATGACTGTAAAAATCCGGGCAGCCGGGATAACTACTATCCTGCCTTCCATGTATCCGGACCAAAAGAGCACGATGGCAGCCTTTCAGCCAGAACCAGGCAAACCAGACCACCAGCCGGCCGAATATCTGATCCATGTACAATCAGAAGCAGAAATTCCGCAGCTGGTACGAAAGATCCTGGAAAACGGCGGAGAAATCTACCATGTATCTTCCGGCCAGCCTTCTTTGGAAGAGCTTTATTTTACCTTGACGGATAAGCAGGCTTCATCCGTGCAAGACTAAAAGAATCCGTCCCAAATACAGAGGCAGAAACAGCGTAACAGTTCAATGGGTTATCTGAACTGTTACGAAACAGCCTTCCACTAAAAAATTTATCACAGGAGACCCCTTATGAAACAAGCAATGACTTCTATTATAAAAAAAGACCTGCGGCGGATGGTATCCACCAGACGGATGTTTTTCACCCTGCTGATTGTCCCTCTCGTGCTGACAGTATTTGTACCATCCGCTTTTATCCTGATCCAGCATTTTGTACCGCAGGAACAAGGCGACTTCCAAAAGCTGCTGGAGCTGCTGCCGTCTGCCGAACAGGGAAGCAGCCTGCCAGAAAGCATGGCCAGGCTGCTGGTCAATTATCTGCTGCCCCTGTTTTTCCTGATTATACCGATTATGAGCTCCACCATTATGTCCGCTTCTTCTTTTGTAGGCGAAAAAGAAAAGCAAACGCTGGAAACCCTGCTGTACTGCCCGCTTTCCTTAACCGAAATCTTCCAGGCCAAAGTAGCCGCATCGTTTTTGCTGAGCATGGCAGTATCCGGAATTTCATTTTGTATCATGCTCGCCGTACTGGAAGCGGAAATTTATCTGACCGCCGGAATCCTGCTGCTGCCCGGGCTGCAATGGCTGGCTGTTATGCTGCTGTTATCCCCGTCTTTTTCACTGATCGCCATTACGCTGATCGTCCGGGTATCCGCCAAAGCCCAAAGCGCGGAAGATGCGCAGCAGGGCGCAGTCTTTTTGCTGCTGCCGGTTTTGCTGCTGCTTGTCAACCAATTAGGCGGGGTTTTGCTGATTAATACCTGGGTTTTACTGGGACTTGGAGTTGTCTGCAGTTTTGCGGCGATCGTTTTGCTGAAACGGGCGGCAGGAAACTTTAATTATGAAATGCTCAGTACCTTCCTTTAAGTACTTATCCCAGTTCAATCCCGGAAAAATCTACTGCAAAATCCTCAAAAATACCGGCTGCTACCTGATCTGAAAACGTATACTCTTCCATCGCATCCTGTTCAAAGTTATATACCAGGATGCGGTTTTTTTCATGATCCGCAATCCAGTATTCCCTTACCCCGGCTGCCGCATATTTCAGCATTTTTTTCATATAGTCCCTTGGACGGCTTGACGGCGATACCACTTCAATGATCCAAAACCCGTCCTAAATACCCTTGATCCAGAACCCGTCCTAAATGCCCTTGATCCAGAACCGGAACTCCAGCTTCTGCCCGATCCCGATCCGGTATTCCGGATGCACTCTGGCGCCCCAGCTGTCATCTCCGGCCACGCCCATCTGCGCCAGCGCGGCGCGTACAACGGTATAATGCACGTTTGGAAGCTCATATGCATGCAGCGCATGTTCCATTTCATGCGGTGTATAAGGCAGCGCTGAAAAATTCATGCCATCCCCGGCAAACAGCATGCCCCTTCCTCTGGCATCCGTCACTTTTGCATAGCGGACATCCATTTTGTTGCCGCATTCCTGCGGTACGAGGTATGCAGCCAGGTTATCCATTACCTGATTGTGATAAATGCCAAGCTTTGCCCCCTCTTTACGGTCTGCATATGTTTCTGCCGGCCCAAGCCCGTACCAGGTAACATGGTCATAGTCTGCGTCCAGATAAAAAATCATGCCAAATTCCGGCATATCGCCAAGCTCTTTGACCGGATCATAGGAAAGCTTCGTTTCAACTGCGCCGTCGCCATACACGGTATAGGATACCTCGCATGTACTGTGCGGGGTAGTCGGCATATGATACACATAGGTTACCGTTACCGTATTGTCTTTTTCCGTCACTTTTACCGGGTTGTCGGCAAAACCGGTATGGAACTGTGTATCCTTGCATGTGTCAATTTGTTTATGGCTGACATACATGCTGGCAATTTTCCACTGCGCATAGCGGGCTACGGCAAGGCTTCCCATATCATTGTCCAACGGTGCGCGCCAGAAGTTCGGCATCGGGATCTTTTTGATCATTTCGACTCCTGCATAACGGTAAGACACGAGGCCGCCGTTCAGCATCGAAAACAGCACGTCAAACGCTTCCCCTTTGACTCCGATATTTGATTTTCCATATATGACACGCAGCGGCTTTTCGCTTTTCTTCCATATAAAAGGCTTTTTAAATACTTTCTGCCCAAATGCAACCTCATGACCAGATTTTGCCCATAGCGTATCTTCTTTTAACCGGAAAGAAATTGTTACCGCATATTCTCCGTCCTCCCGGTCTGTAAAAGGCATGGCAAACTTCCCGCTGGATAACGGCTCCACCGCTATGTCCAGTTCTTTTTCCTCTAGCACCCTGCCGTCTTTTTGCAGCAGCGCCGCACACCGGTAACAGCTGGTATTGAGAAACAGGTTTTTATTATGCACCGTAAATCCGTCGTCTGCAAAGGAAACGGAAATGTTCTGGTAATTATATTTCACTTCCTGCATTTTCGGGGAAGCGTCCCGCCTGCCGCCGTATACGATCCCATTTCCGCTGAAATTATAATCTGTCGGGCGCTCGCCGAAGTCCCCGCCGTAAGCCTGAAATTCTTCGCCGTAGCGGTTCTTTTTTGCAATCGACTGATCAATATAGTCCCATATAAACCCGCCCTGATAACGCGGTTCCGTATCCGTCAGATCTGTATATTTATGCATTCCGCCGCAGGAATTGCCCATTGCGTGCGTATATTCGCAGCAAATAAACGGCTTGTCCGGATGCTGCTCCAAAAATTCCTGGATCGATGCTACAGACGGATACATCTGGCTTTCCATATCGCTCGTGTCATTATAGCGGCGGTCATGGAACACCCCTTCATAATGCACCAGACGGTACGGATCCAGCCTGCGGAACAGCTGTGACATTTCAAAAATAACTTTTCCGCCGTAAGACTCATTGCCGCACGACCAGATTAAAATGGAAGGGTGGTTTTTGTCACGCTGGTAGCACGAATTGACACGGTCCAGCATGGCGCCCAGCCACTCCTCGTGATTTTCCGGTACAGCCATCTCCGGTGCGTCCAGCCCGCGGGATACGGCATCCCATGTACCGTGCGATTCCAAATTATTTTCTGCGATCAGATACAGGCCGTATACGTCGCACAAATGATAAATCCTGGAATCATCCGGATAATGGCAGGTCCGAATGGCGTTGATATTGTTGCGCTTCATCGTAAGGATATCCGTAAGTATTTCCTCGTCGGAAACCGCCCGTCCTGTCCTGGACGAAAACTCATGGCGGTTCACCCCTTTAAATACGATCCGCTTTCCATTTAAAAGCATCAGCCCGTCCTTCATCTCAAAACGGCGGAAACCGACCTTCTGCGGAATCACTTCGGCCAGATTTCCCGCTTCATCATACACTTCCAGCGTCATATCATATAAACACGGCTGCTCAGCGCTCCATAGTTTAGGCTGTTCCACCAGAAAAACCGCTTCCTGCTCCTTTGTATGGCCGGACAGCGTGACAGCGGCATCCACCAGCACCTGCTCCCAGCCGGATACTTTTACATGGACGCTGCCTGCCCCCTGTGTCTGCAGCGTCAGCTTTAGATCCGCATGTATCAGGTCTTCTGCTACGATCGGCTCCGTTTTCAGATCCCATACATGCGTCTTTGGAACGGTATATAAAAATACACTGCGGTAAATCCCAGAAAAACGGTAAAAATCCTGATCCTCGCACCAGCTGCCGGACGTCCATTTAAAGACACAGGCTGCCAGCTTGTTTTCCCCTTCTTTCAGATATGGCGTCAGTTCAAAGTCCGCCGGTGTAAAGCTGTCCTCGCTGTAACCGACGAACCGGCCGTTCAGCCATACCGCAATCCCGCTTTCCGCCCCCTGGAAGGAGATATAGACCGGGCGGCCGTCAAACTCCTCTGGCAATGTAAAATACTTTACATAGCTGGCTGTCGGATTGAACTCTGACGGAATCTCATCTGTCCAGATCTGCTCCCTGCCATCCCACGGATACTGTGTATTCGCATACTGCGGAATGTCATAGCCCTCCATCTGAATATGCGCCGGGACACGGATATCCGCCCAAGGACGGCAATCATACTCCGGCTGTTCAAATCCCGGAATGGTCTGCGCCTGATTCCTGGCATAGTGGAATTTCCAGACACCGTCCAGCGAATAACGCAGGCTTGTCTTATTTGCGGCCGCCTCTTCCCGGCTGGCATAGCAAATATGGTCGGAATGCGCATCCATCCTTCCTTCCGCAAAATAACGCGGATCCTTTACCTGTTCATAGTGAAAATCTGACATCATACTCTTCTCCTTCTTAACTGTTTCAAACAATAAGCTCCCTATCCCTCATTCATACTTCCCGTACGGTATCCCTGCATATCTATGGCTACATATGTAAATCCATACTCCCGGAAACGTTCCAGAATCCGCGCCCGCACCGGCTCTGACATCATTCTGTCAAAATCCTGCGGCAGCGCTTCAATCCGCGCCAGATTTCCATGCATACGCACACGCATCTGACGAAATCCCATATCCAGCAGCAGCTGCTCCGCCTGGTCCACCATGGCAAGCTTTTGCGGCGTAATACACTCGCCATAGACAAACCTTGAAGCCAGGCAGGCATACGCCGGCTTATCCCAGGCCGCAAGCCCCATCTGTCTGGACAGCTCACGGATCTCTGCCTTCCAAAGGCCCGCTTCCCGCAGCGGGCTGATCACTCCAAGCTCCGCCGCTGCCTGACGCCCGGGGCGGTCATCGCCTTCATCATCCATGTTGGATCCTTCCGCCACAAATGCTGCCTGCCGCTCCTTTGCAGCCGCAAGGACTGTCTGCATCATCTGACGCTTGCAAAGATAACAGCGGTTTTTCGGATTCCGGGCAAACCCCTGGATCTGCAGCGGGTCAACCGTGCAGATCCTCTGCGGGATGCCGTATGCCTGGCAAAAAGCCGCGGCTTCCTCCGTCTCCCGCTGCGGAAAAACACAAGCACGAATGGTCACCGCCAGTACCCGGCTTCCTAATACATCGTGCGCCGTCTTTAATAAAAAAGCAGAGTCCACGCCGCCCGAAAATGCAACAGCAAGACTGCCGCATTCCGCCAGCCGGCATTTCAGGTGTTCTAATTTTTGTTCCATTTATTTATGGTCCTTTCCATGCGGCCAAAATCCTGTTTATTTAGCAAACATGATATAATAGCAGTTCAGCTCAAATGCACTGCACAGACGCCGTTCTTTGGGCAGGCAGTTCAAAACTGCTTCCCTGGCTGCCTCATTTTGGAGTTCTGTACGCAGCGTATCCTGAATGCCGTTTTTTTCTAAAAAATTTCCTATTTCCACAACTGCTTTGTCCAGTTTGCGCTTTTCAACAACAAAATCCATATTATAACGGGATTCTGCTTCCCATTCACTCAGCATTTCTGCATGATCATCAACCCAATCCGTAATGATCAGATTCGCCCCGTGATGGCTTACCATCTGCAGCAATTTTGTAATCCGATGTGTATTCGGCACCGTAACCCCGACACATTCCAAAGCGCCTTTGATCACCTTTTCTGTACATTGCTGCAAATGATACGCCGCAATATTGAAAAACATTTCATCCGGAAACGGCGCCCGGTATAAAGTTACCGCCGCCTGGTAATCCACATATGCACTTTTAAATAACTGGATATCACACATGCTCTTCCTCCCTGTCAAATAAAAGCAGGCCTGTCCGTTCAATTTCCTGGTACAGCCTGCCTGCATGATCTAAATCCATCACCAGATCTATTTCGCAGTCTGATACAGGCTCGCTTTTCAGCGGAAGGCCCGGGTCTTTTTTTTCAATATACAGATCCAGGTCGCTGAAACTGTCGCATCGAAATTCTAAAGAACTCCCAAACAGCACAATCCTTTGTATATTCCCGTCCTTCTTTAGTTCTGTAAGGATTTTCTGCACCCTTTCCTGCATCAGCGGATGCACATGCACACAATGCATAAAATCAATACCCTCTTTCACCGGAAATTTCCACATTTCCTCAAAATGATTCACTAACTACCTCCTGGCCGCAAACCTGCATCCGTTTGATCTGTACCGTTCTATGATACCCGCATCCGCCTGATCTGTACCGTTCTATGATGCCTACATCCGCCTGATCTGTTCTATCTTACGAAGCCTGCATCCGCTTGATATATTCCGCCGCGGAAACTGCCGCATTCGCGCCGTCCGAAACTGCTGTCACAACCTGCCGCAGCGCTTTCGTCCGCACATCCCCGGCGACAAAAAAACCCGGTTCCGATGTAACGCCTGTCTCATCCGCAACTACATATCCGGCGTCATCCAGCTTCACAATTCCCTTAAGAAGCCCGGTCTGCGGCTGCATGCCGACTGCGACAAACGCCCCATCGACCGGGATAGACCTGCCGTCTTTTAATTCCAGCGCTGTAACCGTCTGTTCCCCGACGATTTTATCTGGCACTGCACTGGTCAGAATTTCCACATTTTCTTTTTCCTGCAGCTGCTGCACCGCAGAAGCCGAACCGCGAAATTCTTCCCGGCGGTGAATCAGATAGACTTTTTCACACAAATCAGACAGGTACAGCGCATCGCCCAGCGCCGTATCCCCGCCTCCGATCACAGCCGTATCCTTCCCCCGGTAAAAGGCGCCGTCACAGACTGCGCAGTAAGATACGCCCTTTCCGGCAAACTCCGCTTCTCCGTCTACCCCCAGCCGCCTGTGTGACGCACCGGCGCAATAAATGACTGTCCTAGTCCGGAGGACAGATCCATCTGCCACATGTACCTTCCACCATCCGCCTTCCTTCTCCAGTCCGTCCACAGCGCCCTCCCGGAACTCTGCGCCCAGCTGTTCCACATGTCCTAAAAATGCTTCCCCCAGATCGTATCCATTGATATTCGGAAGACCCAGGTAATTATCCACCAGATCGCTTTCCGTAATCTGCCCGGTGCCTCGGTATTCTTTTTCCATCACAAGCACATCCAGATTCGCCCGCTTTGCATAAAGCGCCGCGCTCAGCCCTGCCGGCCCGCTTCCAATAATCAGGACGTCCCATAACTGATCTTCATTCATCATGATTTTTCCTCTCTTTTCCGCTGATCTTCTTCTTTAATTTATGATCGATTCTGTATCGTGTGTATGATAGTATATTCTACTTTGGCTGTTTCATTAAATATATCATTCTTTGGACAGAAGCGCAATAGGCAACCATCCCTTTGAACAAAGCCCTACCTAATGAATCCGCCAACAACCAGATCAATATAATTCCTAAATTCATTGGCTGTTTGGCTGCGTTTGGAAAAAAAACAATAGTTAAGCATAGGCTTTTGATTTTTATAAGCCTGGCAAGCTATTGTATCTTCCTGTGAATCATGAATAAGATGTATGCTCGTAATGCCACATTTATTTGGCATTACATTGCAAAATATATGCTGTGTGAAAACCAGCATTTTTGTACATTTGTCTACAATATACCCATCCTGTATGTATTCGTTATCCTGCACATAAATATTTTCTTCTACTTGTAATCCCCATTTAGACGCTGTTATATCTATTAATTTTTTTAAATAAGTGGTATTCGTAAATAATTCATTGAGAAGATCCATCATTTCCTCCACAATCATATAACAAATCCAGTATCCCATTGCACAACGCAGTACTAGTCCCCTTGCATCCCCGCAATTACTTTTCGGCACGCATCTGTTCGCGTACATGTGCCCGCACCATCATCGCCAGCTTAAACGTCATTGCATCTTCGAATTTCCGGATATCCAGCCCAAGTATTTTTTCCAGCCGCTCCAGCCGGTACACAAGTGTATTCCGGTGCAGATACAGCTGCCGGGCTGTTTCAGAGATATTCAGGTTATTTTCATAAAATTTCTGGATCGTATTTTGTGTCTCTTCATCCAGGTCATCCGGCATGTGCGTACCGAATATTTCCTGTAAAAAGGCGTTGCACAAGTCAACCGGCAGCTCTGCAATCAGCCGCCCGATCCCGAGCCTGTCGTAGGCGATCGTATCCCGGTCCGCAAAAAAAGTGCGGCGGATGTTCAGCGCCGTAGATGCTTCTGCATAAATGCGGGGCAGCTGTGTAAAGCTGTCAGCTGTTGTGCTGTAGCCAATGTGCGTCTGCACAAGCGCTTCTGCCCGCAAGGTATCGGCAAGTGTCTGTGCGAACAGGCTGAGGCTGGCTGAGACTTGCTCTGCATCCGCTGGAATGGCATTTTTTTTGCCGCGCACGGATTTGGTATCCGCCGCAGTCTTGTATTCTTTTAATATATTGGAAATGTCTTTGATCAGAAGCAGGCGGTTTTCATCAAGTTCGCAGCAGAAATCCATTTTATGGCCGGCAAACGCGTGTTCCAGCAGCTGGTAGCCGTAAGAATCCGTAAATCCTTCCTGGCATTCGATGACATAGGCGGCCCAGGAAGCAGGCGCCAGCTTAAGCTTTTTGATCTGCCGGTTCATTTCAGAAGCGGTCAGCGAACCATGGATCAGGCTGCGGATAAAGCTGGCCTTAGTGACAGACTCATCCTGGGATTCCAAAAGATGCCTGAGCTGGCAGACGGTCAGCTGTCCGATTGTGAAGGAATCCGACGCAAAATTAGACACAAGCAGCACATAGGACAATGTTTCCGAGCTTATGACTTTAAAATAATGGTAGTTTCCGAGCGACTGGCTGTCCACGTCCGAACGGATAAAATCCTCTACATTGTCCTGAATCGCCGGGGCTGTATCCGCCAAAGCTGCAATACAGTTAGCGCCGGCGTCGTATAAGATCATGGGAATCCGCGAGATTTCCATAATTTCTTCCAGTATGGACTGGATTTTTTTCATGAAAAGAAACCCCCTATTCATCCTTTTCTCGTTAAATAAAAAAGGAAGCCAATATCGGGTTGGTGATACCGGCTCCTTTTATCAGCCAGACACAGCCTGTGCCTGGCAGGATAATTCTTAGTTTGTAATCGTCAATTCTGTATCATGGTCAAATACATGGATCTTTTCCGGATTCAGGGCAAGTGTCACATGATCGCCAAGACGTGCGGTTGTAGAAGATTCTACTTTTGCACTCATGTTCGCGCCGCCAACCTGGAAGTACAGAATTACTTCAGAACCAAGCAATTCGTATCCGGTTACGTTGGAATCAATCTTTGCCGCATAGGTGCTCATTTCATAATCAGAATCACCTAAATCTTCCGGACGGATACCCATAATTACCGTTTTTCCATTATAACCACCGTCAACCAGCTTCTTTGCTTTTGCAGGCGGCAGTGCGATGGAGAATTTATCAAAGTTCAAGGTTACGTCAGAACCGCTGACTTTGCAGGTAGCATTTACAAAGTTCATCTGTGGAGAACCGATAAATCCTGCTACGAATAAGTTATTCGGCTGATTGTATAATTTCTGCGGAGAATCTACCTGCTGTACAACGCCGTCCTTTAATACAACGATCCTTGTACCAAGCGTCATAGCCTCTGTCTGGTCATGCGTTACATAAATAATAGTTGCTTTTAATTTGTGATGAAGTGCGGAAATTTCTGTTCTCATCTGCACCCTGAGCTTTGCATCCAGGTTGGATAACGGCTCATCCATCAGGAATACTTTTGGATTACGTACAATGGCACGGCCCATGGCAACACGCTGTCTTTGTCCACCGGAAAGAGCCTTCGGCTTACGGTCTAACAGCTGCTCCAAATCAAGGATTTTTGCAGCTTCTTTTACTTTTTTATCGATTTCATCCTTCGGGACTTTTCTCATTTTCAGACCGAACGCGATATTATCATATACTGTCATATGCGGATACAGCGCGTAGTTCTGGAATACCATGGCAATATCCCTGTCTTTCGGCTCCACATCATTGACACGTTTGCCGTCAATGATAAGGTCACCGGAAGAAATATCTTCCAGACCAGCTACCATACGCAGGGTTGTAGATTTTCCACAGCCGGACGGTCCTACGAAAATGATAAATTCCTGATCAGCAATCTCCAGGTTAAAATCTTTTACAGCTTCAAATCCGTTTGGATATTTCTTGCAGATGTTTTTCATTGATACACTTGACATTCTAAAATCCTCCTGATCTGTATTTGTTATGTTTAATTTTTGTATAGTTGTTATGTTTACAATTGATACTATACCAGAAATTTGCGAAGATGGCTATAGGGTGATTTTCTAAAGATTATATGGGAAGGAGGGGATTTTGACGAAAAACGGAATTGGGAAGGCAAAAATCCGTCAGAATCACAAATGATGGATCGTATTTTGATCAAAATGACGGATAGATATATGCGCACGTCTCCTTTACGGGCAGTCGGACGTATCTGGGTAGCCAGGGGGGATGTGGCTGACCGGACGACCCAGAATCTCCCGGTGAGCCACATCCCCCGCCTACCCAGAATCTCCCGGTGAGCCACATCCCCCGCCTACCCAGGATCTCCCGGTGAGCCAATCTCACCCGCTTACATTTTCTGAAATGTCTCCCTCAGCACCGGATAAATCCCCCGAAACGTCTGATACCTCTCTTCATACAGCGCCGCCAGCCTTTCCTCCGGTTCCACCGTATCTGTCACCTTCACAATCGCCGCTGCAGCCTGCGCCACGCTCTCATACTCCCCGTTCGCCACCGCAGCCAGCATTGCCCCGCCAAGGGCCGGGCCTTCTTCATTGGCCAGGGTATCTACTTTGATGTTCAGGATGTTGGCAATCATTTTCTTCCACAGCGGGCTTTTTGCCCCGCCGCCGCAAATCTTTGTCCGTTCGATACAGATCCCCAGCTGCTTTGCCACCTCAAAGGAATCCCGCAGTGCAAATGCGACGCCTTCCAATACTGCCTGCGTCATGTCTGCACGTGTGGTATCCATCGTCATGCCAAGAAAAGTACCGCGTGCCTTTGGATCGTTATGCGGGGAACGCTCTCCCATCAGATACGGCAGAAAGTATACATGATTTTCTCCCAGCTTTGTAATCGCTTCCTGCTGGGCCGTGAACTCTTTTGTCCCTAAGATATCTTCCATCCACCATTTATTACAGGATGCCGCGCTGAGCATGCAGCCCATCAGATGGTAATGGCCGTCTGCATGGGCAAATGCATGGAGTGCATTGTGGCTGTCTGCCGCAAACCGTTCGCTGGCTATAAATACTGTGCCGCTTGTGCCAAGCGAAAGATTGCAGCTGCCGTCGCCCACGGTGCCTGTTCCGACTGCCGCTGCCGCATTGTCGCCTGCCCCTGCGGCTACCAGCACGGTCTGCGGCAAATCCAGCAGTTTTGCTGTTTCCGGCAGCAATGTCTCGACCGGCGCGTAGCTTTCGTAGATCTTTGGCAGCTGCCTGTCGCTTACTCCGCAGATTTCCAGCATCTCCTGCGACCAGCATTTGCCTCGCACATCCATCAGCAGCATGCCGGAAGCGTCTGATACATCGGTACAATGCACCCCTGTCAGCTTGTAGGCAATATAATCTTTTGGCAGCATAATTTTGGAAATCTTCTGAAACAGCTCCGGCTCGTGTTTTTTCATCCATAAGAGCTTCGGCGCCGTGAATCCCGCAAAGGCAATATTCGCGGTATACTGAGAAAGCTTTTCCTTTCCGATTGTTTCATTCAGATATTTCGTTTCTTCAGTTGTCCGGCCGTCGTTCCATAAAATCGCCGGGCGGATTACTTCGTCTTTGTCATCCAACGCTACCAGCCCGTGCATCTGGCCGCCGAAGCTGATGCCCGCTACCTGGCTTTTGTCTGCGTCCGCGGTTAGCTCCCGGATGCCTGCCACACACGCCTGCCACCAGTCCGACGGATTCTGCTCCGACCAGCCTGGCTTTGGAAAGCTGAGCGGGTATTCTTTGGATACGATTTTTTGAATGGTTCCGTCCGCCTGCATTAACAGCAGCTTTACCGCGGACGTCCCGAGATCTACACCTATATACAGCATGATGCGAATGCCTCCTTATCTATTCAAACAGCCCGGTCAGACTGCTTGATCCAACCGGACTGCTGCCTGTTTGTTAAAACGGATTTTCCGTTTTGTAGCGCATTTCTTTCGGCTGGTTAAATCCGATTTCTTCCGGAGCTACCCCGATCAGCTTGAACACTTCGTACAGGCTCTTTCCAAAATGTCCGAATGCCACCGCGCCGTGGTGCGGGTAGTTGCCCTCGATCAGCACATGGCGGTAAAACCTGCCCATCTGCGGAATTGCGAATACGCCGATGGAACCGAAGGATTTCGTTGCAACCGGAAGTACTTCGCCCTGTGCCACATAAGCGCGCAGCTTTGCGTCTGCTGTACTCTGCAGGCGGAAAAAGGTAATATCCCCCGGAATAATGTCGCCTTCCAGCGTTCCCTGCGTCACTTCTTCCGGCAGGTTCCTTGCCATAATCATCTGGTATTTCATCGAGCAGGCGGAAAGCTTGCTGGAACAGGTGTTGCCGCAGTGGAAGCCCATAAACGTATCCTGCAGGGTATAGTCAAATTTACCCTTGATACTTTCTTCGTACATATCTGCAGGAACCGTATTATTGATATCAAGC
This sequence comes from uncultured Eubacterium sp., assembly GCA_947564835.1. Taxonomy (GTDB): domain Bacteria; phylum Bacillota; class Clostridia; order Lachnospirales; family Lachnospiraceae; genus Eubacterium_J. The sequence goes on from CANOET010000028.1 coordinate 16,752, forward strand.
AGCGTAACTGCATCTTCGCTGACGCATGTGCCGATAAATTCACTCAGCGCACCGTAAATATCCACTTCACACGATACCGGAATGCCCCTGCCGGTCAGGCGGCTGTTTACATAGCAAGGCACAAAGCCGAACTGTGTCTGGAAGGCAGGCCAGCATTTTCCGGCAATACAGACATAGTCGCGGTACCCTTTGTGTTCTTCGATCCAGTCCAGCAGCGTCAGCTCATACTGTGCCAGCTTCGGCAGGATTTCCGGCTTCTGGTTGCCGGCGCCCAGCTCTTTTTCCATATCCGCAACCACATCCGCAATCCTGGCATCGTCTTTATGCTTATGGAATGCTTCAAATAAATCCAGCTCCGAATTTTCCTCGATCTCCACACCCAGGTTATACAGCTGCTTGATCGGCGCGTTGCAGGCAAGGAAATTCGTCGGACGCGGGCCGAAGCTGATAATCTTTAAGCTGTTAAGTCCGATCACGGCGCGTGCCACCGGCAAAAATTCATGAATCATATCCGCGCATTCTGCCGCTGTCCCGACCGGATATTCCGGAATATAGGCATGGACATTGCGCAGCTTCAAATTATAGCTTGCGTTCAGCATTCCGCAGTATGCGTCGCCGCGTCCGCCGATTAAGCTGCCGCCGGATTCTTCCGCAGCTGCCACGAACATCTTCGGGCCTTCAAAATGCTTTGCCAGCAATGTCTCTGAGATTTCCGGGCCGAAATTGCCCAGGTATACCGCCAGCGCATTGCACCCTTCCTTCTTCACATCTTCCAGCGCTTGCTGCATATGGATCTCGCTCTCTACGATACAGACCGGACATTCATAGATATCCGCTGCATCATATTTCGCACGGTACGCTTCCACCAGCGCCTTCCGCCTGTTGACAGACAGGCTTTCCGGGAAACAATCGCGGCTGACTGCCACAATACCCACTTTTACTTTTGGAATGTTTGTAAACATAAAAAATCCTCCTTCGCTTTCTATTATGCATCTGATAGATCCATTATAGAAATCCGAAGAAGGCTGCGCGACCGAAAACTTGTCGCAGTTAGGGCACTTTTTTGTCTTTTCTGATGGAACTGCCTACAAAAGCTCCTTTTCCGCCCGCCGTTTCCTGCGGTACTCCGCCGGCGGCAGTCCATAACGCCTGCGGAACGCTTTCGTAAAGCTGCGGCTGTCCGGAAATCCGCACTCCAGCGCAATCTCCCCGACGGGAATTTCCGTATTCATCAGCAGCCGGAATCCCGCCTGCGTACGCAGGTCCAGCAAATAGGTCTTATAATTAATCCCCGCATATTTTTGAAACATCTTAGATAAATACGCCGGAGAAAACCCAAAAATATGTGCCACGCCCTCCAGCGTCAGGTCTTCCCTGTAATTCACCTGAATATAATTCGTAATGCGCGAAAGCCGGTCCAGATTTTTGTTCTGTTTTCTGCGTTCCTCGTCCACCTCCGGCACCCGGTAATCGTTCACAAGCAGATACATCAGCTGATAAAAATCACTCAGTATCCCAAACAAATGCCCGGGCTGCCTTTGGATATACCGTTCCTGCATCTGCCGGATCAAAGAAGCTAACAGCGCATCCTTCCCGCAGGAACGCCGGAACCAGAGGTGGTCCGCATCGCCGGGATCCTTTTCAAACAGCCCGCGCGGGATCTGCAGGACAAGCGTAAAATTCGGATCCGGGCTGTCAACACTGTGGACCTCGTTGGAATTGACTAATATAAACTGCCCCGCACAAAGCCGGTAGCGCTGCGAATTAATATAAAAATCGATACTGCCCTCCAGCACAAGAAAAATCTCAACCGACCGGTGCCAGTGTTTGGACACCTGATAATTCCCGTCCCTGCCTTCAAACACAAACAGCTTAAACGGCAGGTCTTCATTTGGCAGTACAAGCTCATGCCTGAAATCCATGCTTCTAATCCCTATGCAATTACGGTCATTAACCCCTTTGTATTCATCTTTTTGCGTTTCCCGTTCTTGTCAATATAGTTAATATAATATGGATACATGGTAATCTCAAGAATTTCCCCGGTTTCCCCGCCGGATGTCCCATGATTGTCCTGGATACACTCCATATCGTCTAAATCTTCCTCTTTGAAGATTTCCCCGACTTTCAGCTCATCCCTGCAGTAAAATCCAATCGCTTCCAAATACTGATTCAGCGCCGCCAGCAGGCTTTCCTCAAATTCCGCCTTGCCGGCTTTCATCCTGCGGTACATGGACTCAATCATCTTTTCAATCAAATCCTCCTGCACGACATGCACAAATGCCTGCAGCACATCCTCCAGCCTGGACTTCGGCGTAAACTGCCTTGCCGTGCTGCGGATATCCTTCTGATAGCGGTTATACATCTTTTTATAAGGGTCATAATCCGGCACATTTTCAAAAAACCGGTCCAAAACCACAGTATTTGCAAACTTCGTCACCATAACCGGGATATTTCCCGCTGTAATAGAATACTTTTCTTTATTTTTCGTAATCAGAAACGGACTGTCTATTTCATCCTGCTGCAGCATATTTTCCAGGGAACGGTCTTTCACCCGCACCAGCAGGTCGTTGATCTTATCATTTGCCTGCACCAGCTTTTTCGACAGGTTAAACGTCTTGCGCTTTTCATCCTGATAGCTGCGGTCAGCGGCTGTATAAGCGTCCTTCGTTTCCTCCAGCTCTTTGCGGACAGCCGTCAGCTGTTCTTCATAGTCCTTATTTTTCTTTTCCAGCGTATCGATGCGCGCCAGCAGGTCATTGACATTCGGCGCATTCGGGTCCGGCTCGTGAATCGCCTCCACATAGGCGTAAAACTCCCGGATCCTGGCAGCCAGCATCTGATTTCCTTTCGTAATCTCATCTTTTTGTTTTTCAAATTCCTGCCCGATCAGCTGTGAGAGCTCCTGCCCGCGGGCCGCTGCCTCTGTTTCCATCTGGCTGATCTGGGACACAATGGTTTCGCATTGCGAAAATACGGACTCGCACTGCGAGGATACTTTGGAAATGTCCTCTTTATTTCCCCTCAGTTCCCGGTAGGAATCGCTCATATTATTATCTAATACTTCCTGTGTATCCATCATCTGCTGCACTTTTACAAGAACATCGTGAATGCTTTTTTCATTTTTTTCCGATCTTCTATTATAATGGTCTACCAGCAGGCGCAGCAATCCGTTGCATTCATCCGATAAGACATATTTCAGGTTCTTCCACAATCCCATGTTCTCTTCCTCGCTTTCTTATCCGCTCGTTTTGACATAAGCTGAGTCCATTATATAAAACAATCTGTCCAAAATCAACATTTTTCATTCATTTTTAAAATTTCGCGGGCGTTTGACAGATAAATTGTAAAAAAATCTCTATAGGCCGCACCAGGTCTGCATTTTTTGTCAGATTCCTTGTTTTCATATATAGTAATAAAGGCAGATGAAAACCGTCCAAAAGAAAAGGAAGAACTAATTGTCTGTTTACCCAGCTTTTTTCATTTATACAGGCTGCTTTCCATATAGTTTCAAATACGCTTCTGCATCTTCTAAAGATACACCCATCTTTTCCTGCAGCCTGTTAAGAACAGCTTCATCACTAAGGCCATCTTCCTGACCCAGTTCAACAATCATCTGAGCTTTCCCCTGTTTCATCCCCTGTTTCATCCATATTTCCGTCTGTGTTTCAATGATTCTTCCACCCATAACATTCACCAGCCTTTCTTCATTTTTGTTTCCATTTGTAATATGCATAATAATCGTATTTACAAACCTCATAAGGTCTGCCATCTCTCCATCTGATAATTCGCCTTCATTATTCAGACAGATAATTTCATTTCTAAAGTATTCAAGATCATCCACAGCTGCATCTATATCATCTCCAGATACAATATCCTTTTCATACCTTGCGATATAAAATGGAATATATGGAAACAGCCTCTTCTCAATCATGTATTCCTTCGTTAAATCTTCCAGAATTACATTATCAGACTTATAATCCACACTCTGGCCATCCGGGAACGTAAATGTAATTGTTGTTGCCTTTGGCGTCTTTTCTGTACGTTTCACATAAATAACCGTAAATCTTGGCATTGGTATCGTTGCCTTTCCAATATCCCATACCGCAAACTGCCTCGCAACAATAAAAGCGTACTCCGCGATCCTTATAGCCATAGAACCGTCATCATAGCTCTGGCACTCTAAGAGATAAACTTCACTCCCAATCTTTATCAGGAAATCCGAAATCTGTTCTTCAATTTCCTTACTCCCGTCTGCTGTTTCATTTTCTGTCAAATAACCCTCGGAGACAGTACATCTACTTTCACATCCAATGGATAATCTTTTTCAAAAACGTCATTGATTACAGAAATAAACAGCCGCTTGTGCTTCATCTTCATTGTCTTGAATACATTGTCATAATCATGTGTTTTCTTCTGCATTTCACTTACTCCTCCTGATAAGCAACCCTTTGTTTCGAAATTGTGCTGCTCTTCTGAGTAATCCAGGTTCGTCCATGAGAAAGGAACCGTTCCATTAAGAAGTCCCTTGCAGCCGAATATCCTTCGCATAAGAATAAGCAATCACTTCCCCCTGCTTCGTAGCCCGGTACCCTTTCTCCTGATGCGAATAATTAGAAATCTCCACCGATCCGAAATCCGCAAATTTCTGGTAAATCCGTTCAAGCACATCCAATTCCGCCTCAGAAAGCACATTCTCCGGTATCCCTCTGTCAGGGATCACCTGATGCTTTTCATACCCATGGTCAAATTCCACTTCAATATGCGCAATTCCATCAGCCGCCATCATACCGAACAGAATATCATAATGCTTCGGAACCGGCCCATATGGAAGATGCACATACCTGGCCCCGGACAGCGAAACCCCGTTCTCCTGATAAAAAACCATATCCGAATAGTTCAGCAGCTTGAGCAGCTTTACTTTTAAAAGCCCGGCGCTTTTGTTCGCAAAATACAGCACCATGGCACAGAACTTCTCATAGTCAAACGGCTTAAATCCATTTTCTATAGAAGGCGTTTCTCCAAAAAAGCGCCGGACAAATTCCTTGTCTTCCTGGTTCTGATTTCCCCGCTCCAGTTCTTCTACGGTCTGCAGTAATTTTTCCTTCTGCCCGGGCTCCAGCGCCACTTCATTTTCTGTCAGATATACCCTCATATTTTTCGGATCACGCAAAAACAAAAGCAGGCTGTTATGCGCCTTATCCTGTATGGAACCGTTTTCATATCTGTGAATCGTTTTATCCCCCCAGTTCAGCAGCTTTGCAAACCTCCTCTGGCTGCACCCGTACTGTTCCCTGATCTTTTGAATCTCATCCGGAAAAAGAAGCTTATGCTTTCTGCGGTATTCCTGATAAGCCTTGCAAAGCGTTGCATTGTCCAGCTCTTCGCAATAAAATTCTTCTTCACACTCTGCGCATACCAGAATTTGCGCATCAACTTCAACCGGTTCTTTGCACACCTCATAAGTCTCTTTTTGGCTAATAATCTTTGTATCTACTTCTTTTTGGCATATTTCGCAATACTTCTTCACCGAAGCCCCCTCCTTATTCCGAAGCATAATCGTCCTCATGGAATCCGAGGCATTTCAGAATGTGCTTACCGTTTTCCTGTACGACTTTTACTTTTACATAAAACTGCATACCGTCAATATCCTTTTTAAATTCCCAGACCTCCCCAGGCCGCGCCCGGTCCAGATCCTGCTTCGGGCCTTTGTAATAATCGGCTGCAGACAGTGTGAGCATTTCTTCCTTTGCATCCTGGATCGTGAGGCCGCGCCGGGCTAATGCCTGCATATTTTTTCTTCTGGGGATGAAATCATAATTGCCTGCTGTTATAAGTGTTTTGATTTGTTCCAGAAATCTTGTAAGAGTTTCCGTACCTGCCTGATTCTTCACCCGTTTTCCTCCATATTTTTATCTTAACACTGTTTCTGTATTTCTGTCAAGCGAAATCACGGTCATATGACCGCACTTTCCAGAACTTTGACTATGGGCAACAGAATTGACATTGTGTTGCGTTTTGGGGACACCTGGGAAGTCTTCGTTAGCCGGGGGATGTGGCGAACCGGACGACTCTGCGGGCGGCGGACAGGGGACGCGCCGGGAGACACACCTTGGGCGGACTGGGGCAACGCTGCG
>CANOET010000029.1 GCA_947564835.1 uncultured Eubacterium sp.
CCCTCATCCGGCGTCCGCATAGCCACTAAAAAACGCAACACAATGTCAATTCTGTTGCTTGGAATTAAACTTTTGCCATTTCACCTTCCATACCTTTTTCTCATCTGATTCATAATCTGATTCCGGCCTGCTCCCGGCATCTCCTTCATCATCTGTGCTATTGCAGCTGTCACTACGGCAGTTGCATAACTATTTCCGTTGACCAGCGTATATCCTTTCGCATCATCCAACTCCAGAAAATGTGAAGAAGATGCATAAAAATCCGGCTGCCGAAATCTCCCCGTGCAGCATCGTAGTGAATAACCCTGCATATGAAGGTCTTCCTTTACTCTTATTACTCCGTGCAAGTCTGCAGGCATCAGCATTTGTCCATCATTCCCCATTGCTGCCACAAGTATCTGTCCCTGACGCACCATTTTATAAACTGCTCTTTTTAATGGAAAATAATCTTTCCAGTATGACGTTCCTAAACTCAAGTTACATAAACGAATTTTTTTCCGTGTACACCAATCCAATGCAGCTAGTAATTGTTGTAATGTTCCTTTTCTCGTTTTCTCACTTAAAATCCGAATGCTGATCAGCCTGCAATCCGGCATATATCTTCTGATTATACCCGCACATAATGTTCCATGAGTTGGCACAGCCGCTTCTGTTTGATCTCTGGTTATACGTCCTAAAGCATCCACTTTCATACGTAAAACACACTGTTCCTGAAAAAAATGATCTGCAATACCATCATCAATAACTGCAATCGTTACCACGTTTACCATCCCTTATTTAATGATTGCTTCATTTTCGTTGATTTCTGATTCACCCATTGTACAGTATCTCCCGCCGTAAACAACCGGCTGCTTTCCAAAACCAGCTGATCCTGATCTTCAAGCCCGGGGGCCAGTACACGGACATAACCATCCGCCTCCCTTACCTGTCTTTCTCCATCCACCAGATAAAATTCCAACGGTATCTCCTGCACATAATACTCTGTGCCAAAACGTCCTGTCCGTTCCCGGATCCGGTACACAACATAATTTCCCTCGGTGTCATACAAAATGCATTTCTCCGGCAGGAACCACATCATACGGTCATCGGAAGCAACTTCCATTTGAAAGGAAATTGTTTTTACCTGGGGCATAAATCGGATGCTGGTCTGGTAAGAGATGATTGTACATGCCGCCAGAATCAGAAAAGTCAAAGCTGCCCCTGCCAATACGATTTTCTTTCTTTTGCTCATGCCTTTAACCTTTCCATTTTGCAATCCCATCTGTCAAATCTTCCTCACAGAATAAAAACAACAACAGTGTAGGCAATGTGACAAGTATTCCGCATGTACATAAAATATCAATTCTGTTTTCATCCATTTGCGCTAAAAATACCGAAATCGGATAACGGAATGTTTCTTTTAAAAATACGAGCGGCTGTTCTACCATATTCCAGGAATCCACAAAACATAATAAAACCAGAGCCGTCAGCTGTCCCCTGCAAACCGGAATTGCAATTTTGGTCAGAATCCCAAGCTCCTTACATCCTTCGAGCATCGCCGCCTCCCGTAACTCCTGCGGCATAGCTTCAAATCCCTGACGCATCAAAAACACGCCAAAAGGCGAAAAAATACCTGGCAGAAAAATAGCCCAATAGGTGTTATCCAGATGCAATGCTTTCACAACAATAAAGTTAGAAACAAGCGTAACCTGATAGGGCATCAGCATCATGACAATCACAGCAAAATAAATGATTTCCTTAAAAGGAAACCGGAACCTCGCAAATCCATATCCTGCCAGGCAGGAAACAACCGCCTGGCCTGCAACAATGACTACTGACAGCAGCATCGAATTCCAAAATTTCACAAGATAATCCGGCCGGCGCAGGAAAACCTCATAAAATCCCGAAAATCCAAACCGGACCGGCAGAAATCCACCATTTTGTTCCAATGCAAATGCATTGACCACCATATAAACAACCGGAAGAAGTACCGTCGCTGCAAGCAGCACGGCAGCAAGCCTTCCAAGCATGATCCGCAGCGGCAGATGCTTTTGTTTTGATACAGATTGCTTCAAAATTCCACGTCCCCTCCCCTGTTCTTCCAATACAATAAAACCCTTACAGCCAGGCAGATCAATAGAAAGACCAAAAACGCAGCAGCAGACAAACGCTGGTAATTCAGGTTTCGGAAATTATTTTGTTAAAAATAAGTATCAAAATCCAAAATGCCGTTCCGCAGTTCAGCCAGTCCTTGCTTTGCCTGCCGGCCATAGCAAGTATCTGATTGCAGACGCCGTCTTCTCCAAACGCAAAACGCATCACTGCCGTTAATGCGGCAATCGGAATTGTCAGCGGATACAAAAATGCCATCCTCAAAAATGACTTTCCATAAAATTCCCCATACAAAACCATAGCAATTCCAAGTCCTGATACAATAGCAAGCGGCACCCCGATCACAGCAAATTTCAGCGTATTTCCAGCCGCAATCCGGAACGCTTCGCTTTGAAACAAAGACAGATAATGCGCCAGCCCGACAAACCTTACCCCGCCTATTCCGTCTGTAAAAGAATACATCACACTCCATACAAACGGAATCAAATAAAACACGGAAAATCCCGTCAAAAAAGGAAGCACGAATAGAATCCCTTTCCATGCCTGTTTTTTTTGAATCGCGCTGCTTTTATTTTGAATTATCTTTTTCATCATATTTCCCATGTCCAAACCCAAAATCTAAAATCATTCCCGCATATGATACAATTCAAAAAACTTCCCATTCCGGCTTAGCAGTTCCTGCGGTTTTCCCTGTTCTACCAGTTTTCCATCCTCCATGACTAAAACATATTCAGCAAACTTTACAAAAGAAAGCCGATGTGAAATAAAGATTGTAATTTTTCCTTCCGATTTTTCTTTTATATAATCATATACCACATTCTCTGCTATCGGATCAAGAGATGAAGAAGGTTCATCCAACACGTAACATGATCTATCATGACATAATGCCCGGGCGATAGCAATTTTTTGTTTCTGGCCAATGGAGAACTCCATTCCGTCTTCATCAAAAGCTTTGCCCATTGCCACATGAAGATTGTTTCCACATAGAGAAAGAATATCCCCACCATAACAACGGTTTAATATATCTGAACACAATCCATCATCCATCTGTTCATCAAATACCATATTTTCCTTCAAAGTAAATGCAAAATCCACGCTGTTTTGAAAGTATACACCAAATTGCATCCTAAGGGATTTCAGGTTATAATCTTTGATATCTTTACCATTTATTCGTATTTCACCTTGCGTTGCATCATATAACCGCAATAACAGTTTGATCATTGTAGATTTTCCAGAACCATTCACACCTGCCAGTAAAATGCACTCACCTTTTTGAATTGTAAAGTTGATATTAAAAAGCGCCATTCTGTCAGAACCTGGGTATTGAAATCCAACGTGGTCAAAAACAATGGAATGAATTTCCTCTAATTCATCATTGCCATCAACAATCTTTTTGACCTGAATATGGCGAAATTCCCTCATATGATCTAATTTCAGCTGATTATCATAAATATTCGAAATAAGTATAGATAATAACCGTATGTACGCAACCATTTGTGTACAAATACCTGCATACCAAGAAAAATCCCCAACGGTATTTTTTCCTTCTAAAACTCCATACACAACTGTTAAAAGCAACAAAAAATTTACTATTTCAGGTAACATTCCAAACAATCCGGCCATGAAGGCCCTCTTCCTTAAAATCCCCTTTTTTTTGAAAAAATATCCAAAAATAAATATTTGTACTTCTGTTTTAAATATTCTCCCAAATAAAAGCAACGAATTTCTTGTGCATAACTGCGTTGCGTCGCAACATACATTACATAATTCTGCTTTCGTTTATTTTTTACCTGTGATAAATCATATTGATACAACAATTTTGTACACCGCTGAAGGCATAATGCAGATGGCACATTCACAACCACAATCAATACTGCCCCCAAAAGATTCTTTTGTCCCAAAACAAAAAAACACCCACAAAAGAAAACATTGCCGAAATCCATTCCAAAATATCTCCCAATACCTGTGGAAATGAAAATGCATCTGCTTGTATTGTCTCAAAAAAATCATAATAATCCGGTGCATCATATACACCCAAATCAGCATCAACTGCTTTTTCCAGCAATCGTTCAGAAATTAATTTCTGAAATAATTCATCATGCATTCTTTGCATATAAATATCTAAATTCTCAATCAATATCCGTAAAATATTTAATCCAGCCATTAATGCCAGCCATTGAACAGCATTTGCTATCTGTATACCCTCTTTTTGCGATATTCCATCCAAAATAAACTTCAATGGATAAATATTCGCCACCCGAATCAGTGCTAAAAGTACGTTTCCTATCACTCTTGCCATTGTATAGAATGCAGATGCCTGAAAGGACAGTCTGACACAATATACCACAGATAAAAGCAAATTTTTCCATTTATTAATCAACGTTCTACTCCGATAAATAAAATTCCAGTTTCTTTTTCGCCTGTTCTGCTGCTTCCTCGTAAGATACCTTGCCTGCCAGATAATGGCTCATTTCATCGCGAAAATCACGCCGCCATCCACGTTCATAAACCACTTGATTGATTTTATCCGCATAAGCATAATAGGCATCAAAGTCTTCTTTTCGCAGCACTGGCAGTTCCATCGGAAATCCATTTACAGTCGTTTTGAATGGTTCTTTTATTAAATATCCTTCATAATAGTCATCTTCCACGCCTTTGCGGACGCTGATACTCCCCCTGTAAGCCCCAAAAGTCCTCATTGTTTCCTCTTGGAACAGGATCTCCAGAAATTTTTTTACATTGTCCAAATTTTCACTGTTTGCCCGGACTGCAACCATCTTTTTCACCGTGGCGGTAATCCCTTTATCACGATTTCGGATACCCGGCCCAAAACAAATAATCCCTTGCCGTAAGATCCATTCTGAAAAGCTTGCGCTCATTGCTGCTTTGCAGGAATTTCCAGGATTCTTCCAAAAAACCATCAAAATCCCCACAGTTCTCTGTTTGGAAACCCGTCTCTTGTAATGCCTGCCGGGTTGTAAGAAGCAATGGAATGTCACATTCCATCGGTAAAAACATTCTCTTTCCATCAATGATCCCGGCATCCAGTATCACTGTTCTAAAATCGTCATCTTTAAATACATCCATGCTGTCATAAATATCTGTTAAATCAGCAAACGCACCTGATTGAAGCAACTTATCAACATCCCAATAATCCTGAATAAAAAAAACATCTGCCCCCTCTCCGCTCATCAATTGCGCGGACAGCTGTTGATTATACTCGTACAGTGCTTCTGAATCCTGCATGTCTTTATTTTCTGTATAAGTAACAGGTATATCCGGATAAGTCTCTTTAAACATTTGAACTGCATAATCCATAACCTTATCATCATAGCCGGAATATACATGCAGGCTTTCGTTTTTTTGTTCTATTTCTTTACTGCAGCCAGTCAGACAACTCCCTATCATAACAAGACATAATATCTGTGCAATATATTTTTTCATCATTTCCTCCTGCAACTAAAAGTATCTAACTCCATACAACCTCGGATTGCTTACAAAGTAAGCAATCCGAGACCACAATGCTGCATTCATTTACCTTTTCATTTAATAGGAAGCCGCACTGCCACTTGCACTTCTGGATGTACTGGTGATACCTTGGGATGTCTGTCCGTTTTGGATATCATGTGTTGGAGCCACCTGGCATTTACATATTCCATTGCAGCCGCATCCGCAAATACAACTCCCTCTTGCCATTGCTGTTACCGTTTCCCTCTCATTCTTTCTCCTTCTTAATTTCCTCATAAAGTTCCTCCTTAATCATAAATTTTATTTTACAGAATCAAAACCGCTAATCATGCGTTTGATTCCAGCTACCGTATTAAATTCATAATTGCATATATTATCTGCATCTATTGAAATTTGAAAATTTTCTTCTACTTCAAAAAACAAATACACCATATCAATTGCACTCATATTCCATTCCTCTCCTGTTAGAGGCAATTCATCTCCTGCACCCCATAATAAAGCAAGTCTTTCAGAATCTATAAACTTTTGCATAATCTGAAATAATTTTTTATCCATTTCCATTACTATCCATTCTCTCCCGCTAACGTAAACAAAATATTTTGATATGCCTTTTCCATTTGTTCTTCATCCAGTAAACAATACTCAGAAATATCCCCATTTATACTTGGTGTCTTTGCATATACTTTATCAACTGGCACATAGCCAAATTCCATTGCATGCTTCTGTGCTGACTCCTGCTCTTCCAGATACATATTTGACATAAGTAAACTAAAAAGTCGTAATACCTAATTTTTGAAACAAATGAATCAGTAAATACATTTTCTTCCCTGGCACCCGTATCATCAACAATATTAGGATTCACTTCTATTTTATTTAAAAATGGATATTTCCGAAAAAGCGCTAATATTTTGTCAAAATCATGGCTCGGATTCATAACAACGTTTATCATCATCTTTTTGTATAATCTCGGATGATGTTCATATATCTGTTGTATTTTCTCTATAATATAATCAAATGTACCACTGCCGTCTGCCATTACTCTGTTTAAATCATTAATTTCTTTTGGGCCATCCAAACTTATCAGCAGATTAATCTGCTCTTGTTCAATGTAGCTGATAATCTCTTCATTCATTAATACCGAATTAGTGCTCAACATAAATTGAATCTTCTTTCCTTCCAAGACTTCCTTCGCATAAGCAATCAGCTCTTTCATCATATGAAATTCTAACAAAGGTTCCCCGCCATAAAATCCAATATACACTTCCTCTGCATCGATAGAATGATCCCGCAAAAACATAATCGCCCTTTTTGCTGTTTCAATATGCATCTTTTTTTTCGAATGAAGTCTTTGTGCCCCATCATTATCCGTATAGTGGCAATATTTACATCTAAAATTACAATTTGGGGTCAGCTGTAAAGTGATTTTTTTCACTCTTCTTTCCAATATAGTCTCTACATAATCCGTCATTGGATGTTTGATCTTCTGTACTTGTTGTGGGGCCATATACCCTTCTTTCATTAATTGTTCCAATTCATTCGGTATTTTTTCTGGTAATTGCTGGCTTTTTGTCTTCAGCAACTCAAGAAACTGGTATGAATCTTTAGAAATCGGTAATATCTCATTTTTATTAGCATCAAATAGATAATATCCATGAATAGATTTAAAAATTTTTATCAATGGCATAAATTCCATGCTCACCCCTCCAATACAACAATATAACTTCACGGTACTTTTAATCCCTGAATAAGGATTTCTGACTTTTTCTTATCATTCCCCACACTTTTTTGAAAAAAGATATCCCGCTAAACTATATGTGTCCAAATAACGCTTGTTTTATTATAAATATAATCAATATTAAACTCAATAAGCCTGTACCGCACGTTAAAATACTCGTACATTATTAGTATAACATTTCTGTTTGTCAATACTTTTTGAGATTTTAAACTAAATTTTTTTATTTATTATATTTTTTCAAATCAAAAACAGCCCGCAGAAATTCTGCCCTGGCATCGCAGCCCCTTTTGCAGATCATCCGGTTTCCATGCTTTCATTCGGATTTTTATAAAAAATCGGATTAGGAGTTGAGAAATTACTCTATCCGTGCTATTTTATAATAAGAAAAATATTTTAGGAGGAAGAAACAGATATGAGCAAAAAACCTACTGTATTAATGATCCTAGACGGATTTGGCTTAAACGATACAACCGAGGGCAATGCCGTAGCTCTGGCGGACACCCCGGTGCTGGACAAGCTGATGAAGGATTACCCGTTTGTAAAAGGATATGCAAGCGGACTGGCTGTCGGACTGCCGGACGGGCAGATGGGAAATTCCGAAGTCGGGCACCTGAACATGGGCGCAGGGCGCATTGTGTACCAGGAGCTTACAAGGATTTCAAAAGAAATCGAAGACGGTGATTTTTTCAAAAACGAAGCGCTGCTTTCGGCAGTGGAAAACTGTAAGAAAAATGGTTCCGCCCTGCACCTGTTCGGCCTTGTATCTGACGGCGGCGTACACAGCCATAATACACATATTTACGGCCTGCTTGCGCTTGCAAAAAAGGAAGGCCTTTCTGATGTTTACGTACATTGCTTTATGGACGGGCGTGATACCGCGCCTTCTTCTGGAAAGGGCTTTATCCAGGAGCTGGTAAACAAGATGCAGGAGATCGGCGTAGGACAGATCGCTACGATTTCCGGACGTTATTACGCTATGGACCGTGACAACCGCTGGGACCGTGTGGAAAAGGCTTATCTTGCGCTGACTAAGGGCGAGGGTGTGAAAGCATCTGATCCGGTTGCAGCGATGCAGGCATCCTATGATGATGACAAAACAGACGAGTTCGTACTGCCGACCGTTATTGAAAAAGACGGCAAGCCGGTTGCGACGGTAAAGGATCAGGATTCTGTGATCTTCTTTAATTTCCGCCCAGACCGTGCAAGAGAGATGACAAGGGTATTCTGCTGCGATGATTTCAACGGATTTGACCGCGGCCCAAGAAAACAGGTAACCTATGTCTGCTTTACGGAATATGACGTGACGATTCCGAATAAAGAGATTGCTTTTAAGAAAGTAGAATTGGACAATACATTCGGCCAGTTCCTTGCGGCGCACGGCAAGACACAGGCAAGGATTGCTGAGACAGAGAAGTATGCGCATGTAACCTTCTTCTTCAATGGCGGCGTAGAAGAGCCGAATAAAGGGGAAGAACGCATTCTTGTAAAATCCCCGAAGGTTGCAACCTATGACCTGCAGCCGGAAATGAGTGCGCCGCAGGTATGCGACAAGCTGTGCGAAGCCATCCGTTCGCAGAAGTATGATGTAATTATTATTAATTTCGCAAACCCGGATATGGTTGGCCATACAGGCGTTTTGGAAGCTGCAAAAAAAGCTCTGGAAGCAGTGGATACCTGTGTCGGCAGGGCGTTAGATGCGCTGCTGGAGGTAGACGGACAGATGTTCTTATGCGCAGACCACGGCAATGCAGAGCAGCTGATCGATTATGAAACGGGCGTACCGTTTACGGCACATACCATCAATCCGGTACCGTTTATCCTGATCAATTATGATCCGGCTTATACGTTAAAGGAAGGCGGGCGCCTTGCGGATATTGTGCCTACGTTAATAGAAATGATGGGAATGGAAAAGCCTGCGGAAATGACGGGAGAGTCATTGCTGATTAGGAAATAAGCGTGAAAAAACATATGCTATAATAGTCCTACCAAACGGAAAGGAACGATAACGATGGAACACTATTATCAGCCAGACATCGAGTGCGCCTCCAGAGACCAGATCAGGGCCTGGCAGGACGAGCGTCTGGTAAAAACAGTAAAACGGATTTATGAACATGTAGACTTTTATAAAAAGAAAATGGATCAGGAAGGCATCCGTCCGGAAGATATCCGGTCCGTAGATGACTTGCATAAGCTGCCGTTTTTAACAAAAGACGACCTGCGGGACGCCTATCCGTACGGACTGCTGGCAGCGCCGCTGTCCGACTGTGTCCGCATCCAGTCTACAAGCGGCACGACCGGGCGCAGGGTCGTTGCATTTTACACGCAGCATGACCTGGATCTTTGGGAAGACTGCTGCGCCAGGGCAATTGCTGCCGCAGGCGGCACCAAGGAAGATGTGGTCCATGTCTGCTACGGTTACGGCTTATTTACCGGCGGGCCAGGCTTAAACGGAGGCTCCCATAAGATCGGCTCCCTGACCTTGCCGATGTCCTCCGGCAATACCGACCGCCAGATCCAGTTTATGTGCGACCTCGGCTCTACGATTTTATGCTGCACGCCGTCTTACGCTGCATACCTGGCGGAATCCATCTGGGAACGCGGCCTGCAGGATCAGATCCGGCTCAAGGCCGGGATCTTCGGCGCGGAAGCATGGACCGAAGAAATGCGCCGCGATATCGAGCAAAAGCTGGGCATAAAAGCGTTTGATATCTACGGGCTGACAGAGATTTCAGGTCCGGGCGTCTCGTTTGAATGCTGCGAACAGACAGGCATGCATATCAACGAAGACCATTTTATCGCGGAAGTCATTAACCCGAATACCGGAGAAGTGCTGCCGGACGGTGAAAAAGGGGAGCTTGTATTTACAAGCATTACAAAAGAAGCTTTCCCGCTGCTTCGCTACCGCACGAGGGATATCTGCATCCTCAGCCATAAAAAATGCTCCTGCGGACGCACACACGTAAAAATGACCAAGCCGTTAGGCCGCAGCGACGATATGCTCATTGTCAAAGGCGTCAACGTCTTCCCGTCCCAGATCGAAACCGTCCTGCTGAATCAGGGATATCCGGCAAACTACCAGATAATTGTCGGAAGGAAGAACAACAGCGACACGATCGAGGTACAGGTCGAAATGACACCGGAAATGTTCTCCGACAACGCAGGTGTTGTTGCAGAACGCGAAAAGAAGCTGGTAAATGCCTTAAAGGCAATGCTCGGCATTTATGTAAAAGTCAAGCTGGTTAACCCGAAAACTATTACGCGCAGCGAAGGAAAAGCTGTCCGTGTCATCGACCAGCGGAATCTGTATCAGGGATAGTCCGCACAGATCCAACGCTTCAGACAGGAGGGAATTATGACAGTAAAACAAATTTCCATATTTGTAGAAAATAAACCAGGGAAGCTGGCAGAGCTCACAGAATACCTGCACCAGTCCCAGATTGACATGCGGGCGCTGTCCATTGCAGAAGCGCAGGATTTTGGCATTGTGCGGATTATCGTGGATGATGCGTATAAAACGTCCTGTGTGCTAAAGGATGCCGGTTATGTGGCTTCTATTACACCGGTGCTTGCAGTGGAAATGCCGGATGAGCCAGGCAGCCTGTTTCGGATTTTAAAGATTCTGGGCGAAGGCGGCGTAAATCTGGAATATATGTATGCGTTTCTGACCCGGAAGAAAGCAACCGCTTATATGGTGCTGCGGGTAGAGGATAATGAGAAGGCGATTGATGTGCTGAATAAGAACGGGATACATACGATCTGTCAGGATGCGATTGCGAAGTTGTAGATAACTTTATAAGGAGGAGGCCGTCCCCCTCCTCCTGCCGGTTTTCACTGGCCTTACTACATCTATTGATGAAATTTGGGTTATGAAAAAAGTCTGATTTGGGCATATCTCCTGGTTCTCAGAAATGCAGAATACCTAGGGATTCTTAACATTCTGGAATAGGAGCCGGAAGCCAGGCCCTTTCCCCCTCATCCGGCGTCCGCATAGCCACTAAAAAACTTCAGCCCATTCCTAAAATTGAAAATAAATAAACTGGCTCTCATCATACTCCGGCCCATACATCCCAAACAAAAATAAAAAGGCAAATAAATACAGGATAACCATCCACCGGAACCACAGCCCCTGCCCCGCCAGAAATACCTCCAACGTTTCCCCTCTGCGTTCCCGGATCAGGCTGACCAACAGCAGCGTCACAAGCGCCGCCAGCAGCACCCGCAGATCCGCCTGCGTTAGCCCCAGCTGATACAGCGTCCCATCGGTAAACACCCAAGGATCCGGCTTTGTAAAGACCCGTTTTAAATATCCAAACGCCCCGGACATAGATGCAGACCGGAAAAAAACAAGCGCAAACAATGTCAGGGCATAAGTCACCATCACCTGCCCCAGACGAAAGCTAAACGTCTCCGTATCCACGCCTGCTTTTTTCCGAAGCCGCCTGCGGATCCCCTGCGTCTGCGCGCCGGCCGCCTGATATACGCCATGGATCGCGCCCCACGCCACAAAATGCCAGCTCGCCCCATGCCAAAGTCCGCTTGCCAGAAATGTCAGCATCCGGTTCCACTGCGCGCGCAGTACGCCGCAGCGGCTCCCGCCCAGCGGAATATACAAATAATCCCGGAACCACAGGCTCAGGGAAATATGCCATCTGCGCCAAAACTCCTGAATGCTGCGGGAAAAATAAGGCGTTTGGAAATTTTCCATCAGTGTAAACCCCATTACCTTTGCAGCGCCTACAGCGATCGTTGAATAACTGGCAAAATCACAATAAATCTGCATGGAAAACGCCGCCGTGGCAAGCACAAGCACCGCTGTCCCGTACTGCTGCCAGTCCCGGAATACCGTATCCACAAAAATGCATAGCCTGTCCGCGATGACCAGTTTTAAAAAATATCCCCACAGCATCAGAATCAGGCCGCCGGCAATCCGTTCATAATTCCACAGCCTGCGAAAACTCACCGACGAAATCCTGCGGATCTGCCGCAGCAGATTCCTTGACCGTTCGATCGGCCCCGCCACCAACTGCGGAAAAAACGAAACAAAAAGCGCATAACGCAACAGATTTTTTTCCGGTTCGACATCACCCCGGTACACGTCAACGGTATAACCAAGCGCCTGAAACGTATAAAATGAAATCCCGGCCGGCAGCACAATTTCAAACGGTTTTTCCAGCATCGGAAAGCCCAGCATACCAATCACCCTGTTTACATTTGCAAGCAAAAAATCAAAATATTTGAAATAAAAAAGAATACCCAGATTCAACAGCACACTGACAGCGACAATCCATTTCCGGCACCCGCGCTTCCCCGCTCTTTGGCACTTCCCAAGCAGCAGCCCGCTGACCCAGGTCACAAGCGTGCTAAAGGCGATCAGAAACGTATGCCCGATATTCCAGCTCATATAAAAATAATAACTCGCTGCCAGCAGCCAGAGACATTTCCATCTCTTTGGAATGAAAAAATATACCAGCACAACGACTGGAAAGTAAATAAAAAACTCAAGTGAATGAAATAACATATCCCCGATCCCGCTTTCTGCTATCTTATTTCAGGAAACTGCCGTAAATCCATCATTTACTGACAATTCCTGACAGTTTCCTTATCATAAAGCGGAAAGATTATAAATACATTAACAGGCAGAAAAATCAGGGATCCCTTTTATACGAAATTTTCCAGGATACGGATCAACGCATTGGCACTGCTGCTATGCGAACGCCTGAGCACCGTATGTCCCCCCTCTGATTTGGCTACGGCACACTGCACCATCTTGTGGGACGCTGTCGATGTAAATAAAATCATCAGATCCGGATCCCCGATTTTATGGTTCAGGTCTGTTTTCATTTTTGTAAAAATTTTTGCTTTGCAGTGGTATTTTTTGCAGATTTCCTCATACCGGGCTTCCATCCGCTCATGCCCGCCTATAATTACAACACTCAAAAAAACATCTCCTTTCCTGTTTCTTTCATTTTGCTGCTGCATGCAATCATAAGTAAGTTTATCTTTCTGGCGCCAAAAGTTATATGTAACTCTCTTTTATTAGTTATAGCTAACTCAATGTATAAAATACCATAATAGAAACAGACTGTCAACAGAAAGAAAGCGAAAAGCAGCTTTTCAATAAAAATCCCTTGCAATAAATGCTGAACACCGTTAAAATAGAAAGAAACACGATGAAACATCATGGACAGAAAGCAGCAGGGGATAAAGGAATGGAATTAATCAAGATTCAAAAAGGAAAGCGAATTGCGAAAAGAAAAGATAAAGTCAGAGACTGGTATCTGATCCAGTCCGGCGCTGTAATCCAGAAGCTGGGATTTGCGGAGGTCGTACTCGGGCCGAATGCGATTATCGGTATTTTAGAGCGGGACTGGTTTATCTGTGATTATATTACAAAAGAGGACACGGCACTCGCGCCGCTTTCATGCAAAAATGCGGATGACCTGAAAAATATTCTGGCTGCAAACGAGCGTTACCGGATTGTATTCCTGCGCGCGGCGATCGAGCAGCGGCACCGCATTTTCGGATTATATGCCCAGCTGCATAAACGCACCGGCCAGTTCCATGCATTTGTCCAGACGGTCTATAACGACTATAAGACATTTTGCAGCAGCTACCAGCTGGACGAGCAGCCGTTTCCGCAAATGGATTATTTTAACATGCTGGAGATGAAGCATAAGGCGGAGGCATGGGAAGTAAATAACAGCACAAGCCTGATTAAACATGTGCTGAAAGAATATATCCAGATGATGGTAAAAGACGACAGCCTGTGCGTAGGCGTGATTATGGAAGCGTCCGCACAGATGCACCGCGCCATGCTGGGAATCGGTGAAATGGTTTCCTATCTGACAGACCACAGTGAAATCCTCCTGGCGGAATCTGAAAATGATATCTTCCATCTGCACTTTGATCTGGCTGTCCGCTGCAGCAAACGTCATCTGGACATCGCGCCGGTCAAACAGGAGCTTGCTTATTTAAGCGGGTTTGTGCGCAAGATCCAGATTTACCAGCCTTCCCTGATCAAAGCACGGATTGAGCAGTATGAGGAATATGATTTTGCAAATGCATCGTCTGTGCAGATTGCAAAAAAAATAGATGTGCGGACCGAAGACTGCTTTAGCCATATTCTGGAATTTGGCCAGATCAAAAAAGAAGAAGCCGACGCTTTCAAGGCGCAGGTGGAAGCATACCGGAACCTTCCGGATATGACATCCACAGATGCTGCAGCCTATAAAGTACGCAAGCAGATTGCCCCGCTCTTTTACAATATTTACTATCAGGTATTTATGCAGGCAATTGAAAACGAGGACGAAGCATCCCCGATTATCGAAATGTTCTTAAACTTTGGCTTTATGGATACGAAGCTGGCGGGAGAAGAAAATGCCATTGCACTTTACGACCTGACCGGGCGTCTGCGCCAGTTCAAATCCGACCGGGTCTACACGGTCTACACGTGGCTGAAAAGCATCTACTATGGCCGGAACGAACCGTCCAAAAATGAATTTGAGCTGGATTATATGGCATATCTGCTCGAACAAAAGAAAAACGGGGATCTGAACGAAGCCCAGGTCAAGAAAATGCAGAATGACCAGAAAGAAAAAGTACGGTTTGAGATTATGAATATGTTCAGTTCCGCGAACCGCATCACATACGGAAAAATTACGACATTCTGCCCGATCCTGTGTGAATTTGACCTGATCAATTCCATTGATAAAATGGCAGTCACCGTGGAGCGGCTGGATGAAGAGCTCAATAAAATCCGCAAAATTGACTTTACGGCATTCTTCCGGGAAGTTAACTTTACCGAATCGGCAAACGATATTTTAAGCCATGAAACGCTCATGAAAGAAGTACTGCCGGATATTATCCTGATGCCGAACGCAGGGACCAGGGCGATGATGTGGCAGGAAACGGCGGACAAGCGCAGGGATACAAGGGCGCGCTTCCTCTTCCCGATTTTTACGGCCGCAAACCTGGAAGAAATGATGATTGAGACTGTCGGCAGGTACCGCTGGGAAATGTGCCGCAAGATCCAGGGCGTACGCTGGAACGACGTACGCGAAAAATCCCTGACGTCAGAATACTGCGACTATCTGCAGTTCTACCGCAAAAACCGCGACCTCTCCGCAGACGCAAAGGATAAGCTGAAAACCGCGATCCAGCGTGCGAAGAATAATTACCGGGAAGTATTTGTCAAAGATTATCAAGGATGGATCAATTACGAATCCAAAGGAAGCTTCCGGCTGAATAAAGTCGCGCGGGAAATCCTGATCGTATACTGTCCGTTTGCAAAGGAAATCCGCGACAAGCTTAAGATTAATCCGATGTATCAGATTTCGATTCCGAAATTTGAGCGGGATAATGCGAAGAAGGTGCAGAGGCTGACGGCGCTGTATGATAAATATCAGAAGGCGGGCGGGGAGATTACTGATGAATTGAAAGAGAACCTGCTGTATTGTCAGCTGTAAATGGAAGTTGTGCGGGATGCTGAAGATTCCTGAAAGATCCTGGTTAGGCAGGGGTTGTGGCTATCTGGATGGCTTGCGGGATGTGGCTATCCGGATGGCCACATCCCCTGCCCAATCAAACTCTATCGGGAAGCCAAAAATCAGTCCCCCTACTGCTTAATAAACCGTCTATCCCCCTCCGGCATCCCGTCCTCATCTGACCGATACCGCTCCACCTTCATATGCAGATCATATTTCTCCCGCAGCCGGATAATCGTATCCATCATCGGCGATGCATGATGACGGTCAATCGCCTGCTGGTCTTTCCAGGCGTCGATCAACAACACCGTGTGGGGATCTGCCGCCGGATAAAAGTAGTCGTACCGGAGGTTTCCTTCCTCTTTATAGATAAATCCATAGCGTTTTGCCATCTCTCCTGTAGAAGCGCTTACCAGGTCAATTTTCATGTGCCAGCTTTACTGCTTTTGCACTTGCGACAAACTGATGGTGCAGCGCCTGATAACGTACTTTCGGATCATCAGGAACGTTCATAATGGAGCCTGTATATCCTCTGACAGTATCTAAGGATAGTACATTGCCCGCTTTCTGCCGATCACATTCGTAGCTTCTTTCACAATTTCAGCTGTGTATTTGATATATTCATACGGAATCTCTTCTACAAGCTTTTCAAACTGGCTGTTCACCGCTGTCGACAAATGAAATACTTTCTCGATCCTGTCTTCTTCAATCTCATCTCCGCTGCTTTTTTGAAACCCTACGCCCCTGCCGAGTATAATAAGTTCACATTCATGATCGTCGACAGAACTAACAACGTTGTTATTGATGACCTTTACGACTTTTATACCTGCACCATCTTTCTATAATTACTATTTACAGCAATTTTCTTAATCCGACTGTTAGCCCTGCCAGAATTGAAAACAAAAAAATAACTGCATCATACTCAAAAAGCCACTTGAACAACTCAATACATCTACCAGCTGTGAAATAGCTTGTAATATTTTGGTGTTTCTGTGTTTCTGTGAGTACAATCCAGTTTTGCCTGCTTAAAGTAACAATATGTAATGTGCTTCCTATATTTTAAATGGATTTTACTATAAAATTTTGCTCCTGTCTATCCTTAAAATGCATTTTGTGATAAATATCTAATAATTTATGTGATTAATTGTGCATATTTCACAAGGACACTATGTAACATACAAATACACATCCTCCAGACAGGGACAAACCGCTTCCATCCCTGCCCCAACCGGCCTGGTATCTGTAACGATACGCACAATCCGCCCAGTCGCTGTAATCGCCACATTTGCAACCTTGGCCCCCTGGGCAGCCAAGGCCTCCTGCTCCTGTACCGTTAAGGCCCCTTCGAATACTTTGCCTTCCATTTGCGCAAACAGCTCCTGCACGGTTCCGCGCTTTTGAATGACACCTGCACGCATAATGACAATCTCTTTTGAGACAGATTCCACATCTGACACTACATGCGTAGATAAGAGTACAATTTTATCCTCCGCAGCCTCACTGATAAAATTCCGTAAACGGATACGCTCCCTAGGGTCCAGTCCGGCCGTCGGCTCATCCAGGACCAGCAGCTTCGGTTCGCCGAGCAATGCCTGCGCAATCAGTATCCGCTGCTTCATCCCGCCGGAATAAGATTTCAATTTTTTATGCTTCGCATGGTCCAGGTTCACAACCTGCATCATTTGTGCAATCTGGCTGGCTGCCTCCTTCTTTTTCAATCCTTTGAGCGATGCGATATACCATAAAAACTCTTCTCCCGTAAATTCGCTGTACAGTTCCTGCTGCTGCGGCATATAACCAAGCAGCTTCCGGTAACCAGCCCCCAACTTCCCAACCGGGACACCGTCCATCCTGACTTCCCCGCTGTCTGCTTTCAGATTATCCGTAATAATGTTCATCAGCGTACTCTTGCCTGCCCCGTTCGGCCCCAGAATCCCATAGATGCCCGGTGTAAATTCCATGGTAAATCCAGCCAGTGCATAGCCTGCCCGTTTCTGATAGCTTTTTTTAATATCTTTTAACTGCAGTACCATAAGCCCTTATAACCTCCGTAACAACAGGATGCATACATCTGTTCCAAAATAATAAAATAACGCCGCCGCAAGCCCCGCGGCCCCAATGCCAAGCAGCATCGCTGCCATTTTGTTCCGCACCTTTACAAACAGCGCAATTCCAAACAGGCACGCCAAAACTGCTGCCGCAAGCTTTCCTGCAAACACCAGGCCGACAAAAGCCGCCAATGGCAGGCTGGATTCCGCCCCGGCACTGATCACGTCGCCCATACGCTGCATTCCCGTGGAGAAATGATCGATTTTCCAATAACGCAAAAATAAAGGAAGTTCCAATAATACATAAAACAAAGCGGCAAACAAGACGGCACAGCGCAGCCGGACGATACGAAGCGTTTTCCGTCCGTGCAGCATAGTACCCAGCAACTGATCCATCCCGCACGAATGGTCAGCCGTATAAAGTCCGCTTAGAAAAAACAATGTAACAGCTGCGGACACAAACCATAACACCAGGTCATGCCTTACATCTGTCCATAGCCGCATGTATGCCCGCTCATCCAGCAGATATTTCTCATAGATGCTGCCTGGCCGCTGCTTTAGGCCATTTACCTGATCCTCCAGATACACAAAGCCGCCGGATTGCGTCTCATATTCGCTGCGCAGCCGCATTTGCAGGACATAATCGTCCCCTTTCGGATGGCTCCCAAGCGCTATAAACTGCGCCTGCAGATCTGCAAGCCGCTCTCCTTCCGCTTCCATCCATGCAAGCTTTTCCTCCGTCACCCGCCCGGAAAGCTGCCGCATATAATTATAATAAGACGCATCCGGCATAGACGTAAGAATATCCGGCACCAGCGCCGTATGGGATTCATACATGCACCAGATCAGCAGCGTCACAAAAGCAATCCATTTTTTCTGCTGCACAAACACCTTGTACAGCTCATAAAACAAAATGCTGGTATGCCGGGTCAAAAACGCACATTTTTCCCGCAGCATACCCAGCAAAGCCGCCACCCAGCCTTCTGCCGTAATCTGACAGGTACGCGCATAAAAGACAGCGCCCATGCATGCCGCCAAAACACAGACGACAGCCGCCGCTGCCGCGGCACAGCATCCTTTCCCTACAGGGAAGCCGAAAATGTTCAGGTTACAGTAAGTTCCAAACGTATTTTTCATATCCCAGCAGAAAAAAAGGTTCATGCATTTAAAATAATTCAGTGTCCCGCTGACCGGAATCAAAATATCCAGCACATATTCCGCCGCAAAAACAAGGGCTGCAGCCGCCATCCCTGCCACAGCATTTTTTACTGCCATGGCCACCGCATAGATCAAAATCACAGCAACAGCCAATGCAAGCAGCCTTATCCCCGCCTGCGCTAAGAATGCTTCCTGCACCGTCATCTTTCTTGCACAGTCACGGTAAGCAGGAACTGACTGCAGCAGCCTTCCGCAATCCCCATAACCATAAAAATACCCAAAAAAGAATATCGTGCTAAGCTCCTGCAGCACCCCATAAGCACACGACACGAACAATAAAGCGGTAAGCTTTGCCGACGCCAATGATCCGCGTCCGCGCCTTATCCCTTTTACCAAAAGAAGCAGCCCGCATTCCCGCTCACGGTATACCGTCAGATAGACACATACCGCCGCCTGCACAAGCGCAAAAAAATACCCGGCGCGGTATGCACTGTATCCCTGAATCCCATAACAATTCCCGGCGTCCAGCCTGCTGTCCAAAAGCCCGGCAAAATCCCGGCAGCTTTTATCCAGGTTCCGGTACACATAGCTGTCCGCATCTGCATACAATGCTGTCTGCTTCATATATTCTGCCCTGTCCGGCATATTTGCGATGAAATCCCGGTAATTCCTGATATGCCTGGCCTGCCGGTCCGTATCTTCCCTGTAAAAGCCACTCAGGTCATGGCCGTCTTCCCCGCGGCAATACGCCAGATACTCCTCCCTTTGCTGATACACAAAACGGAATCTGGCCGTCCCTTTCTCACAGGTATACATGGTAAAAAGATGAACAAAAAACAGCGCCCAAAACGCCCCGATAAAAATCCTGTCCCGCAGCAGCTTGCGTAATTCGCCCCGTATCATATGCCTGCTCCTGACGCCTGGCCGCCGGCCGCATCTTCTTCATTTTCCCCCTCAAAGAAGCGCTGGTAGATATAGGTCTTCTCTCCCAGCTTTCGCCTGGCCGCCACTTTCACGGGGATCTCTGCTCCGCCTATAGAACCGATCTTACTTTTATCATAAGAAAGCAGCTGCAGCTCCTTTTCCTCCCTCGACCAGGTCAAATTATACATCCCTCCGCCGTCCCCGACCGGACGCGCCGATATAAAAGATCCGGGGTGCGGATGCAAAAAAGTGTCCACCAGCCTGCCATCCCCGTCATACGCTTCAAAAGTCAGCGGCGGCATCGGCCTTAAATTCTGAGCCACCAGATCCCAGAATACCATACCGTTCGACAGGTACACATACTTGCCGTCCGTCTGCATACATTTTCCCTGCACGACGTCTTCCATAAAGACCGATGCATTGCTCCCATCTAAATCTGCAATATAGACATCCGTCGTATCTGTAAGCTCTTTATCTTCCGAATAAATCTTAAACAGGAGCCTGCCCTCCCAAAAGGTACACACATCAACCCGTCCCTGTTCCTCCGTGATACCGTCAGGCAGCGGGATGGCAGACACCGTCTTTTTTTCTGTATCATATTCATAACTCGTTTGAAAAAGGCGCTCATCCCCATCCTCTTCACTTTGCCGATAAGTCCCTTGCGGACGGAAATAGACATGATTCCCATAAGCGCAAAATTCTGCTACTTCCCATACCAGAATATCTTCCTCTGTCGTATAAATAGATTCCGGCTCCGCAAATCTGTCCGTCAAATCCAGCGAAAAGACTTCAAACCGGTCAGTAGCGATCTCACCATCGTCTACCATTTCATATATTCTGGCAGAATAATACATCACATCCCTATGGACAATCCAATTCGCAAATACACCGGTCCCCTCCGGCCACGAATAGACACATTCCCTCCCGCTTCCGTCATCAGCAACCCGATAGAGTCCCATCCTTTTGGAACCATCATCAGCGACCACATAGTACACATAGCCATTGCAGTAAAAGATTCCCGTAGTATCCGGATCATCGCCGCCATAGATACTGTTAATATATCCATTGCAATTTTTCATTCTGGTTTCATCAGGTTCCATATCATGAAGGCATTCGGCCTTATTGCACAGCGGCAGCAAGGTATCCGACACCTGATCATAATAATACACAAACCCATTTTGAAGGAAATAATATCCATCCCTGCCTTTTTGCACCGGGAACCAAAAATCTACCTGCGCAGCCTGCATATACTGGAAGTCGCTGCCGTCCACATAACTGTCCGGCAGCCCCTCCTTCCCGCAGCCTGCCAGGGACAGTATGCCGATCAGCATAGCTGCCCCGATTCTTGCAAGCTTCATAATTCCCCCTTTTATTTCTCTTCTGCATTGTCAAAAATTGCACCACTGCTTGTCTGCCCCTGCCACGTCGTCTGCGCAACTGTTACAACATGTATTCCTTTTGCACCTACAATCTGTGCGTTGGCTACTTTTACCCTTGCTGTTGCTACGGTCAGATTGTTAAGGCTTGAAGCTCTGCCTATCGTTTTAAAAGTCCCTTCTCCATTTCCGTAATAAAGCCTTACTTCTGACGACTTGCTGGAATTTCCTGGACAGCCTGTAATTGCGCTTGCACTAGAGGTTCCAATCTCCAAGTTACCCCACGCAGTATATCCGCCAATTTGCATCGAATCCGATGTTCCTGCCCAGACTGTATGGCTTGTGCTTCCCAGAACCGCTGTCACTGCCATTACAACTGCCGCAAATTTTTTTATTCTTGTTTTCATAAGTTTTCCCTTTCTTTCCTCACATGATTGTCGCTGCAAAAGCCTGTACCATACCATTTTGCCCGAAGATATGGCTTGCCCCGTCAAACATCCGGTCATCGTGATAAGATTTTAGATGATCAGATACATAACTATGTAAAAATTAACTGAACTGTTACCAATAGAACTACACACAGGCTTATCTGCAAATAAATGTTTACCTTTACTGCTTCATATGTTATAATAATTGTGGCTTGTTTTATCGTTCTTTCCGTATTCATTTGCCCTGAAACGGGAAGAACGACATTACAATAGTTTCTCTGTATACCTGATTCATAACATCCATTCTTTCACCTGCCTTTCACAAAATTCGTTTTGATTCACCATTCAACCAAAAACTAAACGAAATGTTTTAATCCCAAAAAAAGTTATTTTAGCAAAATATAAATTTTTTTAACTTATTTTTAGCTAGTATAGCATATAATGTTATGTTTGTAAATAGGTTTTTATATTAAAATATATCATACAATAATCAATACCATTATACAAATAACTTAGGCAATTGAATAGGCTTTACACTCTCAGATGCATACGCTATAATGATTATATCAGATAACAACTGCATCGATCATAAAGGCGGTGAGAATATGGAAGTATTAGAAATGTCAAAAGAAGAAATCATGAAAAATGCCATGGATGAATTTATGGGGATACAGGAATATATGTTATTAGCCCGTAAAGAAAACGCATCTGAAACATATGCTAAACTGAAAGACAGATATCTTGCTTTAAAAGTACTTCTCAATAGTTTAGGTGTAAATATAACGGACATTGACAAGATAAAGGAATAATTTTTAACAATCACATAACCACCCACTAACCAGAGTGTAAAGCCTATTGAATTGTCAATAGGCTTTACACTTTTTGTTTAAGCTCTTAGAACCGATTTCTTGCGCAAAGTGGCAAAATTCTGCCACCCAAAAACACCCCTGCCGTTTTACACAAGAAATCATTTTATGCACCTAACCTGGATGAACCAGAAAAGAAACACTTTTGACATTGTGTTGCGTTTTTTGGCTTCCCGATAGATCTTGATTGGCCAGGGGATGTGGCTAGCCGGACGACTCTGCGGGCTGTGGCCAGGGGACGCGCC
>CANOET010000030.1 GCA_947564835.1 uncultured Eubacterium sp.
GCTTCTGGCGTTTAGCCAGGGCGAACTAGGCGGCGCGCCCGGACGGTGCCACTGCATAAACGCAGAATGCCTAGGGATTCTTAACATTCTGGAATAGGAGCCGGAAGCCAGGCCATTTCCCCCTCATCCGGCGTCCGGCGTATATATCCCCCTCATCCAGCGTATATTTACTGCCTGGTCAATATCCGCGCAATCTCCCTAAAGCTGGCCCCCTTTTTAATCTTATACCTCCCCGGCTGCAGCATATTATCATAATCATTCGCTCCAAGAAACGCATTAAACTCAGCCGCATCATCCACCAGCCCGGCCTCAAACACCTTCGCCGACACCATTCTGGACACATCCCCCGACTCAATCACAATCTCCACCTCATCCGACGCATCCTCCCGGTCATCCGGTTGTGGATCATCCGTCTGGCTGTCTTTCTCCTCTTTATCATCCTTGTTATCGTGACTGCCGTTTCCACCTTTATTCTCATTATCATCCTTGCTGCCTTCATTGCCGCCGGAAGGCTTGTCTCCGCTGCCGCCGGATGCCGTACCAGTATCACCATCCGTATCCGCACCATCTGCCTGCCCATCCTGGCCCGCAGACGGATCATCTGCTGCGGTTGAACTGTCATCCGGCGCCTGTCCGTCCGGATCGGCCTGTGTACCTGCTCCGCTGCCGGCTGCGTCCGGCCCGTCCGCGGAAGTATCGCCGCCGGCCTGCCCAAGCGGATCTTCATCCGCCTTTGTGCTGCCCAGCGGATCCGTCCCGGTCTCAAGGTCTGCTTTGGATGCGCCGGACGGCGGGATGTCTGAAAGCGTCCCGGAATTGCTTTCCTGCATGACCATGCCCAGCTTCATGGCACGCCGGATGACTTCTTCGTCGGAGATATCGTCATGAAATAAAAATGCTATGGACAGCACAAGCGTCGCGACGATGACTCCGATGCCGGCGCCCCTTAAATAATATTTGAATCTCATCGCATCAGTCTCCTTTGTAAAGTCCCAGGATCAGCCGTACTTCCCCGACGCCGAGGCCCAGGTTCTTGGCGATCGCAACGGAGTCCCTGCCTTCTTCGTACAGGCGCAGGATTTCATCCCTGACATTGATTTCTTCTGCTGTCTCCTCCGGAGCCTGTGCTTCTGCCGGTTTTGCAGCCGTGCCTTCGGACGGGGCAGGCTGCGCGGCGCCAGATGCCGGTGCGGCTGCACCCGCAGACGGAGCAGGTGCGGGTGCGGATGCCTGCGCAGGTACGGCTGCAGCCGCTGCTTCTGCAGGTGCGATGTACTGCGGCTTCTGGTTTTTGATCTGTTCCAGATATGCGTTGGTCATTTCTTCCGCCTGTGCTTTTAAATCGGACAGCTGCTGGGTCAGGCCGGAGGTGAAGTCTGTCAGCTCTGTATGCTTGTCGTTGAGCATGCTGTACAAAAACATAATTTCATTGTGTGTCTTGTTCATTTTTTCGATCACGGTGTCGGAATATTCGTTGATCGCCATGATTTTTTCATTGGTCTGCTTTTCCAGTGAACGTTCGGTACGCTCTTTGCTGTCATCAATCGTATTTTCTACTATTTCCACGACCCGTTCTTTGGATTTTTCCAGTTCGTGTTCGAGCATCACGCCCATCTCTTCCTTGCTCAGTTCTGAAATATGCTTCAGCTCGTCCGGGGACAGTTTTTCCGTTACCCAGAAGCTTGCCAGGATCAGTATCATCCCGGCAATTAATAATATGATCTCTATGATTGTCATCTGCGTACCCTCTGCACCTTTGTCATATTTTAATGTCAAAGCCGCCGGACATCGTCATTTTGACCTTCACACTGCCGTCCGGCAGATTCTCCTTTTTTTCTTTCTTGTTTTTCCCGCGCTGGTCCCGGTACTCGTTGGAACCTTTCTCTTTTGCGTCAAACTTTTTCTGTTCGTTGTCGGCATTGTCCTTTTTGTGGACTTCCTGCGCCTGGCTTTGTTCCTTCTGCTGCTCGCGGATGTGGATATTCTGCTGCTCAATGGCAGGCCTTTGGTTCTCCTGATGCCGGATGGCACTGACATCCTGTGTATTTTGTATCATGCCGTTTAAATGGACCGGGCGTACTGTCATACTCTCACCTTCTTATTATTTCTTTGCCAATATATCCATATAAGGTCCCATTGTCCGCTGCATTTTAGACAGCGCTTTTGTATGGAGCTGGGAAATCCGCGATTCGGACACTTCCAGCACCCTGCTGATTTCTTTGAGTGTCAGATCTTCGTAATAATACAGCAAAATCACTTTTTTTTCTTTATCGGTCAGCTGCCCCATGGCTTCCTGCAGCTTGACTTTTAACTCTTCCTGCTCCACTTTTTGTTCCGGCTGGATAAAGTGCGAATTGTGCCTGGCGTCCATGACCGGCTCCGAACCCTGCTCGATAAATTCGTTCAGCGATATCACGTTCGTCACCTTCAGCTGTGACTGCCATTCTGTCAGCTCCTCGCCGGTCAGCCCAAGCTCTTTGGCGACCTCTTCATCCTGCGCCGTTTTGCCCGTCTGCATCTCTACCCTTTTGACTGCTTCGTCGATCTTCTTTTGTTTTTGGCGGACGGTACGCGGAATCCAGTCCATTTTCCGTATCTGGTCCAGAATCGCCCCGCGGATTCTAAGGCTTGCGTATGTCTCAAACTTTACTTCCTTATCCTGGTCAAATTTATCGATCGCGTCAATCAGCCCGAAGATCCCGTAGCTGACGAGATCGTCGTATTCTACATTATAGCCCAGATACATGCTCAGTCTGCCTGCCACGACCTTCACAAGCGGTGCATATTCAAGAATAATCTGTTCCCGCAGCTCGGGCGTTTTCTTTGTCTGATACATCTCCCAAAGTTTTTCTTTCGAAACCTTACTCATGTTAAACCTCCAGGCAGTTTCTTATTCCTTACGCAGTATATAGCAGTCCAGGCAAGCTGCCCTGCTGCATCAGCTCTCCTGTTCCTCTTCGATAAATTCCATTTCTTCAATGATCTCCCCGTCTGCAAATCCAAGGTCGTCCGCCGTAATATATTCATCTTCCAGCTTTGATACCTGAAAATCCAATACGAGCTTGATTACCATACCCAGAATAAAAAAACCGATCAGGACAAAAAACATTGCCCGGATAAAAAACGAAAGGCTGTAATCGTTCACGTATGAGATAATGCACATCACAAAAGCGGCAAACAAAGTTACCATTGCAGGAATCTGTTTTGTCTTCATGAAAACTCCCCCAACCTGTTAAAACTACTTTAAATGATTTTTAACGGCTTTCCAACTGATTTTATGTAATATTCACCCGTATCGCAGTGCAGCTCCACGGTCCGCCCATAATTCAGCCCGGTATCCTCGGCAAGCAGGCGTATGCCAAGCTCCCTCAGTTTTTTCTTGGAAGCCAGGGCATTCTTTTCGCCGATACTGCCGATCGTATCCGTCCCTGTCACTTCAAACATCTTTGCGCCGCCTGCAATCTTAGCCACCATACGCGTCCTGTTCGCACCTGCCCGTACCATCCGGTTCACCAGCTCCACAATGCCTGTATCCGCAAATTTGGCAATATTGGAATTGTTCCGGATTTTTGTGCTGTCCGGCAGCATAATATGCGCCAGGCCGCCGATTTTTGTAACCGGGTCATAAAGTGCAATCCCAATGCAGGAGCCAAGCCCCAGCGTTGTGATCGCATCCGGACTTTTGCATATATTCAAGTCCGCCATTCCAACTTTTATCATCTGACTCATCTTTTCACTCCCACCCTGCTATACTTTTTTAAAGCATGATTCCAAGTGACGCTAAGATCTTGTCATAAGAATCCAGCTCAGGCAAAAGGATGAAATACCCCTCGAACATCGTATCCCCTCCGAATGCCGTTTCGATCAGCAGCGCATTATCCCCGTACTGGCCAAACTGGATAGCCGGAATGCTCAGAATCGCCCCCGCCATATCGACCGCAATATAAGGCACTGTCGGTGAAATCTTTAGATTGGTCATCGCAGAAAGCGCGGAAAGGTACGACCCTGCAATGATATTCCCGATTTCTTTCATCGCAGACATCGCCATTTCATCAAACGGCTCCCTGTCATCCGGACTTTTTCCAAGCAGATGGTTGACCAGACGATGCGCATCGTCCATCTTCAGCAAAAACATCAGGCTTCCTTCAATATCATCCTGTACGCCAAGATAAATACCTACAATCTCCTCTTCTTCCGAGCCGATCGCTGTATTCAAATCCTGGACTGCCATCAGCTTGACATTCGGAACTTCCATATTCAGCTTGATATTGAGCATGGTCGCAATCGCAGTTGTCGCATTGCCAGCCCCGATATTGCCGATTTCCCTCAATACGTCAAAATACATACTGTTTATTTC
The DNA here is from genome assembly GCA_947564835.1 of uncultured Eubacterium sp. Classification (GTDB taxonomy): domain Bacteria; phylum Bacillota; class Clostridia; order Lachnospirales; family Lachnospiraceae; genus Eubacterium_J. The sequence continues at coordinate 4,358 of CANOET010000030.1, forward strand.
GTCAAATGTAAACTTGCCCATATATTTCTCCCTGCACATTCCTGTTGATAGAAGGAACCGTGAGACGCCCCATACGTCTCACGGTATCCCTAACCCTTATACCGTCTCATGTTCATCAATGATCGCGTTAATATCAAATAAGGAAACCAGTTCATCCCCGTTTTTGCCGATGCCGTTGATAAACATTTCCTTTGCTTCCCGCGAACTGTGGGACAGCTTATCAATCTCGTCCGGCCCCAGGTTGATGACTTCCTTTACTTCATCCACAACAATCCCCAGTGCGTCCTTTTGTTCAAATTTCAGGATAATAATCCGGGACGCGCCTGTATAAACGTCATCCTCCAGCCCCATTTTCCTGCGGATGCTCATAACAGGAATGACTTCCCCGCGCAGGTTGATCACTCCTTTAAAATAAAACTGCGAGGTCGGCACCCTTGTGATTTTCTGCATTCTTACAATATTATCAATATAACTGATATCGATCCCGTACTGTTCGCTGCCGATCTTGACAACAATATACTGCTTTTTGGTTTCTTCTGTTATTCCTCCGATATATTCCACTTGTGGCACCTCCCTTACATCAATGTATTAACATCCAGAATCAGAGCGATCTCGCCGTCGCCGAGGATCGTCGCACCGCTGATAATCTTGCTGTTGCTGATAAATTTACCTAACGATTTAATAACGATCTCCTGCTGCCCGAGCAGGTTGTCAACGACAAGCCCGGCCTGCTTTTCCCCTTTGTTGACAATAACAACCGTCAAGCTTTCCGGCGCTACTTCCGGCTCTTCGATATCCAGAATCTGATTTAAACGGATCAAAGGGATGACATTGCCGCGCAGGTTAATCACTTCTTCTGCCTGTACGTATTTGATCTCGGATACTGGAACATCCTCAATCGTAATAATGGAACCGAGTGCAATCGCAAACAGCTCATTATGTACTTCCACCAACAGCGCCTGGATAATCGCCAGCGTTAGCGGCAGGCGCACGATAAAGGTCGAGCCTTCCCCAAGCTTGCTTTTGACTTCCACGTCGCCGCCCAACGTTTCGATATTGCTCTTTACAACATCCAGGCCGACGCCCCTGCCGGATACGTCTGTAATCTTCTTTGCCATGGAAAAGCTTGGCATAAACAGAAAATCAATAATTTCCTTCTGGCTTAAGTTCTCCGCCTGCTCCGGCGTTACCAGGCCGCGCTCGATCGCCTTGCGCTTTACATTCTCCGTATCGATTCCGTTGCCGTCGTCCCCGACTTCGATCACGACGTTATTGCCTTCCTGGTATGCCTTTAAGTTAATGGAACCGACTTCCGGCTTGCCTCTTTCCTTACGCAGCTCCGCGCTTTCCAGCCCGTGGTCCGCGGAATTGCGCAGAAGGTGCTGCAGCGGGTCGCCGATCTGGTCGACCACGGTACGGTCCAGCTCGGTATCCTCACCGGACATATACAGCTCCATCTTCTTATCCAGTTTACGCGATAAATCACGGATCATACGCGGGAATTTTGCCACAACGCTCTCGATCGGCACCATTCTGGCCTTCATTACGGATTCATGCAGGCTCGTCGTAATACGCTCCAGATATTCGATCTGGTCACGGAACGACTGGCTCTGCGTCCCGTCGCCGGAATCGCTGGAGCTGATCGATACAAGGCTGTTCTTTGCGATAATCAGCTCGCTGACCTGGTTCATTAATGCATCCAGTTTTTCAATATCTACACGGACGGTACGGTTTGCCACTGGCTTATTCACCGGCTTTCCTTTTGCCGCTGCGGTATTGGCCGCTTTCGGCTGTTCTTCTTTTGCTGCGGCAGCCGGAACCGCTGCCGGGGCATTTTGTTCCGGCGCAGCCGGTTTGTCCAGCTGTGCGCCTTTGTTCTGTCCTTCCACCAGCGTCTCGAATTTGAGCTGTTCGCCGACGACTTCTTCAATCTCGGATACTGCCTTCGCCGCAGATAAGAATTTATCCGCCCCTTCTTCGTCTGCAGACATGATAAAGCTGAAATCCAAATCGAATTTTTCATCCTCGATATCCTGTGCGCCCGGATCATAGATCAAAATCTCTCCGAACTCCTCCACTGCCTTAAATACAAGAAACGCCCTTGCTGCCTTTAACAGGCATTCCTTCTGCACATAGACGGTAAACCCGAACAGCACCTTTCCGCTGTCTTCAGCGTTTTTTAAGGCTTCCTGCTCATTTTCCGAAAGCGTAATCTCCAGATACTTCTTTGCAAAACCTCCGTCCGCCGCCGCTTCCGGCTGCGCCGGCTTTTCTTCCTTCGGCGCGGGCGCTGCTGTGCCGCCGTTTAAGATCCCGTTCAGCGACGCGATAATCCCTTCATTATCATTCGTGCCTTCGTCCGACGTTTCTTTAATAATATTCAAATAACCTTCAATCGCATCCAGGCACTGGAACAGCACATCGATAATATCCCCGTTCACCTTGATCTTATCGTTGCGCACCTCCTGGAATACGTTTTCCATATCGTGCGTCAGATGCTGCATCCGCTTAAAGCCCATCGTACCGGCCATCCCCTTTAAGGAATGCGCCGCACGGAAAATCTCATTGATGACATCATGGTCTTCCGGCTCATTTTCCAGCGCCATAATATTGTCGCTCAGACTTTGGATATGCTCTGCTGTCTCGTCGATAAAAATCTCCAGATACTGACTTACATCCATCTTATTTTACCCCCACTTGATTAATAATTCGTTTGGGAATATTCGTAAGCGGCACCACCTCATCCACAAGCCCTGCCTCCGCAATCGCTTTCGGCATGCCGTAGACCACGCAGGTCGGTTCATCCTGGGCAATGACATAGATCGGCTTTGCACGGTTCAGCTCCCGGATACCGTCTGTCCCGTCCGCACCCATGCCGGTCAGCACAACGCAGACAATCTCATCATACGCACAGCGCTTTAAGGAACGGTACATGACATTTGCACACGGCCTGAGCCCGCCGATGGCCGGCGCATCCGACAGATGGATCTTATGCGTACCGTCCTTGGCGGCTACGACCTCCAGATGGTAGCCGCCCGGCGCGACATAGACCCAGCCTTTTTTCAGCACATCGTTTTCCTCTGCTTCCTTGACCTGCACCTTGCTCAGCTCATTTAAGCGTTCCGCCATGGACTTTGTAAATCCCATCGGCATATGCTGCACAAGCACCATCGGCGCGTCCATATTTTTTTCCAGATACGGAATCACACTCTGCAGCGACTTCGGCCCGCCAGTAGAGCATGCCAGCGCAATCAGCTTCTTTCCGCCGCCGGAAGATGCCTTGCGCGGTACCGTACGCGTACTTCCTGTATCCGCAGGGTTTGCCGTATTTCCTGCCCCCGCCTGCGCACCGCCCGCCGCTTTTGCCGCCGGAGAAGCGGTACGTGCTGCTGACAGCAGCGATGTTTTTGCTGCCGCAGCCGCCACGGATGATTTTGCCGCTGCTGCAGCTGCTGCCGCGGAAGCTGCGGATGGCTTGGATGCAGATATGGAAGCCTGGGACGGCTTCGCCATTGCGGAAGGCGTCCTCGCCTTCATCTGCGGCAGCACGGAGTCCAGCAGGCGGGTCAGATTTTCCCGGAACTGGATCCCCTTTGCTTCAATGATATTTTCCGGCTTGGTAATAAAATCAACCGCCCCGTACTCCATCGCCTGAATCGTAATCTTTGCATCCTCTTTCGCAAGTGAACTTACAATCACAACCGTAACACGAATATTCTCTTTTTGCAATTTTTGCAGAAGCTCCAGCCCGTTCATCCTTGGCATATTAATATCCAAAAGTACGGCGTCATAGCTGTTAGCCTTGATTTTCTCATATGCGTCCAGCCCGTCCCTGCCGGTGTCTGTTGCTTCGTACTCATTACTTGAATTGATTATATCACAGATAGCCCTTCTCATGAGTGCAGAGTCATCTACAACTAAAATATTTTTTTTCATAATGCATCAAAACTTCTTTCTCTGTTTATTTGATGTTTACGTCCTTCGTCAAAAATATAGCGGCTTTCTATTTAAAAAAATTATAAAACAATTCCCTGATCCCCTGGCGGTCCGGCTCGATGTTCGGCTCGCCGTCAATCAGGCTCTGCGCCAGACGCTCAAACGCTTTGGCTGACCTTGCATTCGGCACGGTCATGGACACGATCTTCTGCGCGCGCACAGATTTTTCCAGCAGTCCGTCCTGCGGGATCGTTCCAAAAAAATGTACTTCCCCCTGGAGGAACTTGGAAATCACAGAGCTGAGCTTATCGTACACCAGCTGCCCGTCGTCCGAAGACACGGTCCGGTTTACGACAACCTCAATATTCGTACTGTGCCGCACAAACCCCGGATTGCCGTAAAGCGCTTTAATCAGGGAGTAAGAATCCGTCAAAGAGCTTGGCTCCGGCGTCAGCACGAGCAGCACCTCGGGGCTTGACGATACGAACTCCATGACATTATTCGCAATTCCCGCCCCGGTGTCGATCAATATAAAATCGGTCAGCTCATCTAGTTCGTTTAAATTGTTCACTAGCCGTGACAGCTGGTTTCTTGTAAGATTATTCATCCCGGTGATCCCGTTCCCTCCGGAAATAAATCCGATTTCCATCGGGCCTTCTGAAATGATCTCCTTGAGTTTCTTACCATGGTATATCATATCACTTAGATTATATTTCGGGATTGCGCCAAACATAACCTCAACATTTGCAAGGCCCATATCCGCATCAAAAATGATCACTCTTTTTCCAAGCTTACGCAATTGGACAGCAAGGTTTACCGCAATATTGGATTTTCCAACCCCGCCTTTACCACTTGTGATTGTGATAACCCTTGCTTTGGATACAGAACGGGGCTGCTTTGATTTTACCATGTTTCTCAGTTGTTCTGCCTGATCCATATACTCAATCCCCTCCAAGTAATTTCTTTACGATCTTTTGTGTATCGAACACCTCAATATCATCCGGGACATTCTGGCCGTAAGTCGCATAAGACAAGTCTGCCCCCGAATATAAGTGGATATTCAACAGGTTGCCGTAACATGAGGTCTCATCCAGCTTGGTAAAGATCAGCTTATAATCTGCAATGGTCTGGTAAATATTGCTTATATCCTGCAGATCCCGGTATTTCGTAGTTGCGCTTAAAACCAGATATACCTCCGTCTTATGATCCGCGGACAGCCCGCCGATTAGTTTCTTCACATCCTCGCACTGCGCGGCGTTTTTATGTGAAAATCCTGCAGTATCTACAAGGATCAGATCGTATTCCGACAGCTCGCCCACCGCATCGTTGATTTCTTCAGCGGAATACACGATTGTCAGCGGCATATCCAGAATATTCGCATAAGTCCGCAGCTGTTCAGTCGCCGCGATCCGGTAAGTATCCGCTGTTAAAAACGCTACTTTTTTTCCCTCATCCACTTTATAGCGGGACGCCACCTTCGCGATCGTCGTCGTCTTGCCGACACCTGTAGGCCCGATGAAAAACGCAACGGTCGGCTTCGCGTTTTGAAATTCAATCGGCTTTGGCTGGCCGAACTTTAACACAAGCTTCTGATAAATATGGGACAGGATATAATCGATATTATTTCCTTTGCTGGAAATCTTTTCCAGTTCATCCAAAATCTGGTTCGCGTATTTTTCATCTACTTCATTATCCAAAAGTGTCTGGTAAAGCATTTTTACAAAAGAAAATCCTTCCTGTGCCTGGCCATTCGCGCCGTCCATGCTGTCCTCCTGATTTTTTTTCTCCGCCGATATCCGGTCTTCCAAAAGGCTCTGCAGGCTGTCTAACCGTTCCTCAATCGCGCTTTGCGAGGGCTGGGGCGGTTTTAAAAATTCCTGCGGCTGTCTTTCCGCGTGCTGCTGCACCGGCATATGCACCGGCTTTACCTCCGCTGCATCCGCCTGGGCGACCGGGATCCGGATAGTTTCATCCGCAGTCAGATTAATGCTCTCCGGCTTTTTCATCTGCGCCGCTTCTTTCGGCGCGGATGTATGGACCTTGTCCAATTCATTTTCTTCAAGGGCAGCCGTTACTTCATATGCGATCCCCTTAAAAGCACGGAAAACGCCTTTGGGCTTTATCGTCTTTACGCTCATAATTACGACGTCCGGCCCCATCTCTTTTTTTGCTTTTTCGATCGCCTCGCTCTCAGTCCTGCCCTGAAATTTTGTTATTGTCATTTATGCTGTCACCATCCCTACTGACTGTAATTCCACATTCGAATCTATTTCATTATAAGACACAACGATCAGATCTTTAAAATATTCTTCGGTCATCTTTTTAAAATACATACGCACAATCGGTGACGTAACGACGATCGGGTTTTTGCCCAGGTTTTCCAGCTTGGAGACCTCTGCTTCCACAGACGCCATAATTAACTTGGTCCGTTCCGGATCGATCGTTAAGTAAGCGCCCTGCTCGGTCTGTTTTACCGACGACATAATCTCCTGTTCAATATTCGGGTCTAAAGTAATCACACTGGTTGCTTCATTCGGCATAAAGTAGCGGTTGGAGATCGCCCGCTTTAATGCCTGCCTCGTATATTCCGTCAGCACGTCCGTATCCCGGGATGTCGCCGCATGGTCCGCAAGCGTTTCAAATATCGTAAGCAGGTCGCGGATAGAAATGCCTTCGGCAAGCAGGTTCTGCAATACCTTCTGAATCTCGCCGATCCCTAACAGCTTCGGTACCAGGTCTTCGATCAGCACCGGGTTGTTTTCCTTGACATTGTCGATTAAGTTCTGGACATCCTGTCTGGTCAAAAGCTCTGCGATATGGCTGCGGATCACCTCCGTCAGATGCGTCGCAATAATGGAAGGCGGGTCTACAACCGTATAGCCCAGGCTCTCCGCACGCTCCCGCTGGCTCTCGGTAATCCAGATCGCCGGCAGATGGAACGACGGCTCGAACGTCGGGATACCGGTAATCTCTTCTTCGACATAGCCGGGATTCATGGCCATATAATGGTCAAATAAAATCTCGCCCTCTGTAATCTGGATCCCTTTGATTTTAATAATATACTGGTTCGGGTTCAGCTGGATATTGTCGCGCAGGCGGATAATCGGCACGACCGTCCCAAGCTCTAACGCAATCTGGCGCCGGATCATAACCACACGGTCCAAAAGGTCGCCACCCTGGTTCACATCTGCCAGCGGAATAATCCCATAGCCAAATTCCAGCTCGATCGGATCTACCTGCAGCAGGGATACCACATTTTCGGGCTTGCGGATCTCTTCGGCCTCTTCCTCCGCCTGTGTCGTTTCTTCTTCAATCGCTTCCACCGTCATGCTTTTATCGATCGCCTTGCCGACAATCAGGTACACAAGGCCGAACGCAAGAAACAGCCCGGTATTTAACGGGGTCGTAATCCCCAGAAAAGCCAGCGTAATGCCGACCAGGTACAGCACCTTCGGGATGCCGAACAGCTGGGAGACAAGCACGTCGCTAAAGTCTGCTTCTTTGGAAGCCTTCGTTACAAGGATACCGGTGGCAAGGGAGATCATCAGAGAAGGCATCTGGGAAGCCAGGCCGTCGCCGATCGTAAGGATCCCGTATTTTTGCAGCGCATCCGCCGCTTCCAATCCCTGGCGCGTCATGCCCATTACGGTGCCCCCGATCAGGTTGATGCCCGTAACGAGAAGGCCTGCGGCCGCATCCCCCTTGACATACTTCGTTGCACCGTCCATAGAACCGAAGAACGCGGATTCCATCTGGATCTTCTCCCGGCGGTTCCTCGCTTCCCTGTCGTCAATGGCGCCCGTATTTAAATCCGCATCAATCGCCATCTGCTTTCCAGGCATAGCGTCCAGCGTAAAACGCGCGGTTACTTCGGATACACGTTCCGAACCTTTATTGATAACTACGAACTGAATAATAACAAGAATAATAAAGACGATCGCACCGACAATAATATCATTGCCGCCTACAAACGCGCCGAACGTCGCAACGACATTCCCGGGATCGCCGGTTGTTAAGATCAGCCTTGTGGAAGACACGTTCAGCGCGATCCGAAAGATCGTCGTAAACAGCAGCAAAGTCGGGAAAAAAGACATATCCAGGACTTCTTTCACAAACAGGCAGTTAAACAGCACGACTAACGCTATGGAAATATTCAGCGCAAGCATCACGTCCAACAGCTGGTTTGGGATCGGTACAATAAAGAATACGACCGCTGCCAATAGATAAAGGGCAACGCCTATATCTGCTTTCTTCATTTCTGACCATCCCACCTTTCCTTTGTATTTTCATCATCCGATATTTCTAATATTTGTTCATTCATTTTTTCATCGTCCATCATTCAAAATATGCACAGTTACTGGTTGCTGGTTTTGCTTGTTCCTATCTGATAAAAAAGCCTTTACTGATCCATTTTCCGGCTTTCCCTCTTCCTGTACATTTTCTGCATCTATGCACTATTGCAGCTTTCTATAAAAACCGTATCTTTTTCTGTATGTTACTGTCCGGATTATTTTCTTTTTTCATCCTATATTTTTCAAACATCATTACAGCTTATTCTTTAAACGGTATACCGCAGCCAGGATTTCCGCCACTGTCTGATACAGCTCCGGCGGGATTTCCTCACCGATTTCCACATTTGCGTACAGCATCCGTGCCAGCGGTTTATTTTCCACGATTTCCACATCTGCTTCTTTTGCTTTTTCCTTGATCTGAAGCGCCAGGTAATCCGTCCCTTTTGCAAGCACCACCGGCGCCTGCGCTGCTTCGGCGTCGTATTTGAGCGCCACTGCGTAATGCGTCGGGTTCGTAATAACGACGTCCGCCTTCGGGACATCCTGCATCATACGCCTTTGGGACGCCTCCCGCATCCTCTGGCGCTGCTTACCCTTGATCTGCGGATCACCTTCGGTATTTTTGTATTCGTCTTTGACCTCCTGCTTGGTCATCTTCATATCGTCTTTGAATTTCCACTTCTGATAGATAAAATCGATGATAGCTATTATAAAATAAGCCATCGATATTTTCATTCCCGTATCAATTACAACCGTACCGACCAGCATAATCGCCTGCATCAGGGACATATGGTATAAAAGCAGCAGGTTTTTGGCATTATCCTGGATCGAGCCGTATGCCACCCAGGCAATCAGTCCGATTTTTGCCACAGACTTTAGCAGCTCCATCAAAGAATCCTTGGAAAATATACGCTTAAAGCCATTGACCGGGTTAAACTTTTTAAAATCCGGCTTTAACGGCTTAGCCGTTACTTTCCACTTTACCTGCAGAATATTGATCACAACCATCGCCAGAAAACCGGCTGCAAAAAACGGCAGCACCATCCAAAGGGAATCCAGAACCGCTTTATGTAAGATCTGAGATACCGCCCTTGCGGTCATCCCCTGGCTGTTTTCCCTGACATACTCGGGGATCCGGTTGTAAATCGTATCAAAGACCCCAATCATGCCTTCCCCCAGGCTTTTCATCGTAACCTGCAGTAGCACAAACAGCAGCAGCAGGCCGACCGCGTTATCCAGCTCCCTGCTCTTTGCGACCTTGCCTTCATTTCTGGCGTCGGTCAGCTTTTTCGCGGTAGGCTCCTCTGTCTTTTCCCCGCCTTCCCCGTCTTTGGCAAACCACTGCAGGTCTAAAAACATAAAACCCTCTGTTTTATTCACTCGCATACATCCCTTTTACCATGTAAACTACAAGTTTCCTCATTTCCTCCGCCACAGAACTTGTGACGTCTGAAAGCAGCATCACTGCGAAAAACAGGACTGCAAGGCCGATCAGCACCTTCATCTGCATACCGACCGCAAACATATTCATCTGCGGCGATACTTTCGCCATAATGCCCAGCACACAGTTGACGATCATCATACAGGCAAACACCGGCAGTGTAATCTGGAACCCGATTACCAAAAGCCTGGACATATAGCTCGTAATCCCCTGCAAAAGATAATCCCACTGGAAGATCTGCTGGTTGATCGGGATCAGCTGATACGTTTCGCAGACTGCCCGTATGACATAATGGTACATATTTGTAGCCAGCATCATCAGCAGCACCATATAATTATAAAAATTGCCGGTAATACTCTCGTTCATCTGCGTCATCGGGTTATATTCCTGCGCCATGGAAAGCCCGATCTGCATATCAATCAGCGCACCCGCAAACAAAACAATAGAATTACAGATACTGGCTGAATAACCGATCAGCAAGCCTGTAATTCCTTCCTTAATCACAATAACCCCATATTCCATTAGCCCTGTGTAAGCAAGGTTCTGCTCTGGCAATACACCTATCAGCATCATTGCAATACAGCCTGCCAACCCTATTTTCGTCCTGGCCGGAATACCTCTCGTATTAAAATAAGGCGCAGCAAATATACAGGCGGAAATCCGAACCAGAATCAACAGGAAATATTCAAATGTCTGTAATGAGTACGTCGCAGTAAACATGACATATTCCTATCCTAATTACACATACAAACTGAAATCAGACCATAACTGCACCATAAAATCAGACATATTATTTAACATCCATGCCCCTACCAGGAGCATCACTGCAAATACAGCCAGAATTTTCGGCACAAACGTCAGCGTCTGTTCCTGAATCGAAGTGACGGTCTGAAAAATACTGATAATCAAACCGACAATCAGCGATGTCAGCAGCAAAGGCGCCGCTGTTAAAATAATCGTATAGATCGCCTGCCTGGAAATATCCATAACCTGGCCTTCTGTAAACATGACAGGCCCTCCTTCCTGTTACTCTGCGAATCGTCCCACTGTGAAAAAACGTCAGTAGAATGTCTCAACCAGCTGCCCGATTACCAGGTTCCATCCATCCGCCAATACAAACAGCAGGATCTTAAACGGCATAGAAATCGTCGTCGGCGGAAGCATCATCATACCCATCGACATCAATACCGATGATACGACCATATCGATCACGATAAACGGGATATAAATGATAAATCCGATAATAAACGCCCGGCGCAGCTCACTGATAATAAAGCTCGGAATCAGCACCGTCATCGGAACATCTTCCTTTGTCTCATACGTAACGTCTGCGATTTCACAGAACATATTGACATCTTTTTCCTGTGTCTTCGGATACATAAATTCCCGGAACGGCACTTCTGCTTCCTCAATGGCAGCTTCCAGCGTGATTTCCCCTCTGTCCAGCGGCTTAATCGCATTTTCATTGATTTCCGTAAATGTAGGTGCCATAATAAACGCTGTCAGAAAGAGCGCCAGCCCTGCCAACACCTGATTCGGCGGAGAAGACTGTGTACCGAGTGCAGTCCTTACAAAATGAAGGACAATAATAATCCTGGTATAAGAGGTCAGCATGATCATAATCGACGGTACCAACGCAAGCACCGTAAGGACAATCAGCATCCGGATCGGCGCTGATATCCCGCCTTCTTCATTACCCCAGGTATACCAGAACCCGTTGTTATAATTCGGCGCCGGTTCTTCCTGGCCTGCCGCAGAGTCAAAACTGCTGACATTATCTGTATCCTGCGCTGCATACACATTCCCGCGGATACAAACTGACAGGCAAATAGTCAGCGTTAAAACCGCCAGCACAAATGACGCTATGCAAATTTTTTTCTTTCCTGTACTCATTCTTACAATCTGCCTTATTTTTTTGGAAGATGCTGTTTTACTTTGTCAAGAATGTCATGGAAACTTTCACCCATGTCTATCTTCTGCTCTGCTGCATCCACAGTTGTTGTCTTCAGCTGCTCTTTTGTAAGCTCTGCCAGCTTTTCAATATGGTCTTTGCTTACTGCAATGACAAGGTATACATCTCCTGCTTCAATGATCTGTATGTAACCGTTTGCAGAAACGCCCAGTGTCTCAACAATCCTAAGATTCGCATTGTGCGTCTGCCCCCGCTGATACTTTGCAATCCAGCGTGTTGTCAGCAAAGTAAGCAGCAGGACAATGACAAACAGCAGCAAAACCCAGATCAGCTGTCCGAAAGCTTTTAACGCAGAGAGAGCTGAAGCCTGTAATACCATACTAGCCAACCACTTTTTTCACAGCTTCTAATACACGCTCTGCCTGGAATGGTTTTACGATAAAGTCTTTTGCGCCGGACTGAATCGCTTCAATAACCATTGCCTGCTGCCCCATCGCGGAACACATAATGACACATGCACTGGAATCTGCTTCCCGGATTGCCTTTAACGCCTGGATTCCGTCCATCTCCGGCATCGTAATATCCATCAGTACGAGATCCGGCTTCGTCTCGTTATACTTTTCCACCGCTTTCACGCCGTTTTCAGCTTCTCCGGCAATCTCATAGCCATTTTTGGATAAGATGTCTTTGATCATCATTCTCATAAAAGCTGCATCATCACAAATTAATACTTTCTTTGCCATAATTATACGTTCTCCCTTATCTTTCTATTATATATAATTGTTTCGTCTCTGCTTTGAGACTCTCAGCCCATTATAACATAAAACCGTAACAGTCTGCAATCACTTTATAATTTCTGTAATCCTTACACCAAAACTTTCCTCAATTACGACAACTTCACCCTTTGCCACGTACTTTCCGTTGACAAGCACGTCGATCGGCTCGCCTGCAATCTTATCCAGCTCGATAATCGTACCAGGTGCAAAATCCAAAATCTCCTGAATCGACTTTGTCGTCCGGCCAAGCTCTACCGTTACTTCCAACGGCACGTCCATAATCAGGTCAATATTTTCCTTCTGGAAAATCGCCGGGTTAAAATCGCCGGCAAAGCTTTGGAACTGCGCCTGCTGTACATTGACCGGCTGCTGCATCATCGGCATTGGCATCGGCTGGCCCTGCATCATCGGCATCTGGCCCTGCATCATTGGCTGGCTCTGCATCATCGGCTGCTGCATCATCTGCGGTGCCGCCTGCTGCGGTGCCTGCTGTGGAGCCGCAGATGGCGCCGGTGCGGGAGCCGGCGTCGCATTTTCTTCCATATCCTTTGTCATGTTGCTCTTAATGCTTTCACACATTTCTTTTGCGAACGAAATCGGATACAGCTGCATAATCGTACTGTCCACCAGATCGCCGATTTCCATTTTAAAGCTAATCTTAATAAAATCTCCGGTTAAAAATTCATCGATTTCCTTTTCATCCAGGCTGTCTGTTAAGTCGATCAGATTTGCTTCAGGCGGGCTGATATCAATTGTCTTATCCAGCATGGAAGAAAGCGAGGTAGCCGCGGAACCCATCATCTGGTTCATCGCCTCGCTGATCGCGCTTAAGTGCAGCTCTCCCAGCTCTTCCTCCGTATTGGTGCCGTCGCCGCCCATCATCAGGTCGGTAATGACTTTTACGTCCTGTTCTTTTAATACCAGCAGATTGCTTCCGTCCAGGCCGACCGTATAAGCGATGCGGATAAAGACGCAAGGCCTTTCGTACTGGCTTACGATATCCTCCCATTTTGCCATGGATACGACCGGGGTGGATATGTCTACTTTATGGTTGACAAGCGAGAACAGGGTCGTCGCTGCCGTACCCATGCTGATATTGGCAATTTCACCGATTGTATCACATTCATCTGCAGTGACCTGGTCATTTCCGGAAACAGGCGCCCCGGCCCCTGCATCCCCGCCGCCGTTTTGAAGCAGCGCCGTGATCTCCTCCTGTGACAATACTCCATCCATAATCTACTCTATTCCTCTCTTATAATTGACGTTATCCTGACTGCGTAATCGTCACCCGATACGCCGGGCAATGCCGTAAACTTTTTAATGCTTCCGACATAAATCCCCAGTTCATCTTCCACCTTTGTATCCAGCCGGATAATATCGCCGACCCTAAGCCCTGCAAAATCGCTGATGGAAAAAGAACTGTGGCCCAAGACTGCCTTGACAGGTATCGGCGCTTTTTCCAGCAGGTTTTCCACCATGCCGCTGTAAGAAATCTCTTCTTTTTCCTGCTGGCTGGAATACCAGAACTTCGTATTCAGCTTATCCATCACCAGATCCAGCGTAATATAAGGAAGACATACGTTCATAAGACCTTCCACATCACCGATCTTTAAGTTAATCGTGACAATCGCGATCATCTCGCTCGGCGATATAATCTGCGCGAACTGGGAGTTTGTTTCAATCCGTTCCAGACGCGGCGTCAGCTGCACAACATTCTTCCATGGCTCCCTTAACAGGTTGACACAGACCGTCAGCAGCCTTTCAATAATCAAAAGCTCGATTTCGGAAAATTCCCGGGCTTTTGCCAAAGGCTCCCCAAGACCTCCCAGCATCCTGTCTACCATGGCATATCCGATATTCGTCGCCATTTCCAACAGGATGTTCCCCTTTAACGGGGCAAAATTAATGACCCCAAGGAGCATCGGATTAGAAAGCGAATTTGCAAATTCCGAGTAAGTTACCGCCTCCGAATTGACTACCTCCACCTGTATATTTTTCCGCAAATATACGGGCAGGTTCGTAGACAGCAGCCGCCCATAATGTTCAAAGATAATTTCCAGCGTCCGAAGATGCTCTTTGGAAAACTTAGAGGGCCTTGCAAAATCGTAATTCTTGACTGGTTTTTCTTCAACATCTTTCATTTCATCTACATCGACCTCGCCGCTGCTGAGTGCCTTTAGTAGATTATCTATCTCACTTTGAGACAGAACGTCAGCCATGAATCTCACCACCTGTCATTCGTTTTATTTTTGTCATAGTTGCTGCCGTCATTTACTGGTAATTTGTTTCGGAGAAATTCACAGCGACAATAAAATCGGAGTCAAACAGCTCCTGCATCTGCTCCAGCATATCGCTGCGGACCTGCTCCTGCCCTTCATCGGTATTGATTTCGTCATACGTATATTTGCTGAATGTGCTCGATACGATTTCCTGCAGCAGGATTTCCCTGTTTTCTTCTCCAATCTGCGGTTCTAATTCTTCATAATCACTGTCTTCTTTATTTAAGGTAATCGACACCTTTGTCACTACATAATGGTCCTTGTTGTCAGCGCCTCTTTTTAAAGTAAAGGTGCCTGCGGTCTCCCCTGTCAGTGTCCGGACTGCCGTCTGGCCGACCGGGATCGTATTCGCATTATATACCTTGCCGCTCTCCAGCTCCAGCTTGATCGCACTGCATACCTGCGAAATCAGTTCATTCGACTGCTTGGCAGTCGGTACGAGCGTAATCATGATGACTGCCGAAAGCACTACATTCACAAATACAAGTGCCATAATCAGTACAGACATTAAATTCTTCTTCATCGATTCTCCCATCCTTTATTGTTCAATATTATCTGAATTATATGAATTAAATACTTTGATTTCCACTCTGCGGTTCTGCGCGCGCCCTTCCGGCGTCGCATTATCTGCAATTGGTACATAGTCTCCGCGTCCTGAGGATTTGATATGCGCAGGATTTAAATGTGTGGATGACCGCAGGTAATCCGCTACTGACAGCGCGCGGTACATCGAAAGCACGTTATTATCCGCGTATTTCGCGTTATGTACCGGGACATTGTCCGTATGCCCTTCGATCTCGATCGTATGGCTGTTAAACTTCTGCAGTATTTTCCCAATCTTGTCGACAAGTGGCTGTGCATCCTGCGCCAGGTCCGAGGAACCGGACGCGAATAAAATCGCACCGTTTAACGTCAGCGCTACATACTGCCCGTTAAAATCCACATCCACCATATCCTGAATGCCGTACTTTTCCAGCATGCGTTCGACCTTGTCCGCCATTTGCTCAGATTCCCGCAATTCTGCTTCTTCCAGCACATCTTTTGCCGCTTCTTCGGTAATTTCGCTGTCATCCAGGCTGGCTACAAAATTGTCGCTTTGGTCTTTGGCAGCTTCCAGGCCCTCTTCGAGTCCTTCAGAATTGGAAAAGCCATCGTCTGTCATATGGTTTGCGCCGTCATTATCCGCCAGCGTATGCAGAATATCCTTTTCCTCCGCATCGGACTTGCCGTCCCCGGAAGAAGTGGATTTCGGATTGAAATAAACATCGTATTTCTGCATCTGGTTGATGCCTGCCGACACCATTCTGCCTTCCCCGACGGAAGAGCCTCCGCCCTTTAAAATACTGTACTGGCTCTGGAGCGATGCAATCAGCGCTTCAAACTTGTTCTCATCCACTGAAGACATGGAGAATAACAATACGAAAAAGCACAGTAACAGGTTCATTAAATCACTAAATGTCGCCATCCATGCCGGGGAGCCTTTCGGCGGGTCTTCTTTTTTTTGTTTTGCCATCTTTATTCACCGCCTCCGCCTGGGCCGCCGCTGTTTAATTCTTCACGTGCAGTCGGTGCCAGGAATGATTTTAATTTTTCTTCAATGACACGCGGGTTCTCGCCTGCCTGGATCGACAGTAAGCCCTCGACGGTAATTTCCTTAACCATCATTTCGATGTCATTGTTGACTTTTAGCTTCGATGCTGTAGGGTCGCACAGCCAGTTGGCAATGACGGAACCGTAGAAGGTCGTCAGCAGCGCTACGGCCATGTTCGGCCCGATGGAAGAAGGATCGCTTAAGTCCTTTAACATCTTGATCAGACCGATCAGCGTACCGATCATACCCCAAGCAGGGCCTAAGGCGCCCCACTTTTCATAAAAGGCAATGACTGTTTTATGCCTTGTTTCGATGCAGGTAAGGTCCGTCTCCAAAATTCCCCGCACAAGCTCCGGGTCTGTACCGTCGACAACAAGCATAATGCCTTTTTTCAGGAAGTCGTCTTCCACATTGTTCGCTGCTTCTTCGAGTGCGAGAAGCCCTTCTTTTCTTGCAATATTCGACATGCTGATAATATTGCGGATTGCCTCGGCTGCATCTGCCTGCGGCTGCTTGAAGGTCAGCGCGAATGCCTTAAAAGAATTGATCGTATCCGGCAGCTTATTACATCCGATAACGCCGCAGAGGGAACCGCCGAGTGTAATAAGTACTGAAGGGATATCAACAAATGATTCTGTAATGACATTAAACTGGAAGGTCCCCAGATCTGTATTGAACGTCATACCGAAGATCATCATAAGAATACCGATTACTAATCCTAACAAAGTTGCTATATCCAATTTTTTTCACCTACCATTAAGTTTTTCTCTTGTATAACATTCCCCTTATGTATGCCTATGCCTGCTGCGGGTCGTGCGGGCCTGCCGGCGTCTGCTGGCTGGTTGGCTGGTCGCGGAATATTAGACAATCTTTTAATATTTTCTTTCTATATAATATTACTAGATTTTGTATCTCTTGTCTACTTTCTTTTACAATAATTTTTTTGCCGGATAGAAAGGAAATTACGGTATCCGGGGTCTCTTCTACGAATTCGATTTGATCGGCGTTGATCAGTAGCTTTGTGTTGTTGAGTCTGGTTACTTCTATCATGTGGGTGGCTCCTTTTTCTGTAAGTGGCTGCGCGGGGGCGGGGAAAGCCAAGGGGGGTGGCTGCGCGGACGCTGCTGTCACCTGCGGCCAGGCGCTGCCAGGCAAGCGGGCTGCTCCCATGGGGC
>CANOET010000031.1 GCA_947564835.1 uncultured Eubacterium sp.
TTCACCTCCGCTAAAAGCGCCCCTTTAACGTCCTTCCAAGGTGTGTCTCCCGGTGCGTCCCTGGCTCCCAGCCCGCAGAGTCGTCCGGTGAGCCACATCCCCCCGGCTAACCAGAATCTTTCGGTAAGCCAGGCCCCTTCCACCGCCATTTTTCTTATTTTTTCTCCTTAAAATGGTTCTCGCAGTATCTGCCATGGTAGGTCGCATCTACCAGCATATCCCCAATCAGCCCGATCGAAATAAACTGCACACCCAGCACAAGAAACAGAATGCCTAACAGCAGCAGCGGGCGCGTCCCTATGGCAGCGCCCATACACCATTGCGCGGTAAGCGCCAGGCAGATAAGCAATCCGGCGGTAAACAATGCCAGTCCGATCCGTCCGAAAAAGTACATCGGCCTGTCATAATACTTGGATAAAAAGGATACCGAAATCGAATCAAAAAGCCCTCTCAGATATCAGATATCGTTCCATTCCATACTTTGACTTTCCGAATTTGCGTTTGTTATGGTGGACGGGGATCTCCGTGATCCGATATCCCTTCCGGTAAGCTAAGACCGGGATGTATCTGTGCAGCTCCCCGTAAATATCCAGGCTTTTTGCCACTTCTTTCCGGTAGGCTTTATACCCGCAGTTAAAGTCATGCAGCTTTACCCCGGACAGCCTGGATGTGACATAATTGAATACCTTGGACGGAAGCCGTTTTTCCAACGGATCCAGGCGGTTTACCTTCCATCCGCTGACAAGGTCATACCCTTCATCCAGCTTGCGTATAAAATTCCCGATTTCAACTGGGTCATCCTGCAGGTCTGCGTCCATCGTAATGATAAGGTCGCCGGTCATATTCCGGAAAGCCGCCTGCAGCGCCGCCGCTTTCCCAAAGTTTTTGCGGAAGATAATCCAGTGTACGTGGCTGTCCCGCTTTCCGATCGCCTGAATCCGTTCATAAGACGCATCCACAGATCCGTCATCGATAAAAAGAATTTCATAATCCGAAATCAGCCCGCCGCGCAAGCACGGTTGAATGGATTCCATCAGTTTTTCATAAAGCTCTGTTAACGATTCTTCTTCATTGTAGACCGGTATGGCAATTGATAATTTCCGTTCCATCACCTTTCCTCCTTTGCACTTCTTAAGATCCCAAGCTCTGCCACAGACCACGCTGCTGTATCATCGGTTCCTGTTTGTTCGATCCGGTAATACCGATGGTACTTAGGCTGTTCAAACAGGTAGTCCGACGCCGAACCGTATCGGTAGGATAGTTCCTGCCAGCGTTCCCCGGAATCCGAACCATAGATTTTGATTTCGCGTGCATTTTCCCATACCATACTGCCTGCATCCAGATGGAACCCTAAGACCTCCTGATCCGGCCTGACCTTTACTTCCAAATACATGCCGGCATGCATCGGCCCTTCGGAAGTCCATCTGGTACCCGGATCGTGATCCAAAAGCTTTGCCGCCGTATCCCTGCCTTCTGATACAGCCAGATGTTCCACCGTTTCTTCCGTATCCGGAAACGTCCAGTAATAATTCTCTTCATATAAAGGCTCCAGTTCATAGATCGACCAGCAGACATTGTCATCATCCATCTGGTTCACAAGCCTTAATTGGGAGCATTGCTGCGGTGTATCAAACAGATAAGTTTCGTTGTCCTGCGCCGTATAAGGAATGTCCATCCAGGTTTGTGTTTGATTTTTGTACTGGATCACGAGCCCTTTGGGATCATCGCCCGGGGACTGGCCGAGGCTGAGCCGGATTCCTCTTAAGAGCCGTTCTTCTTCCAGGCAAAACCGGATTTCCATCCCGGCTTTTTGCATGATGTTGCTGCACCATCTGGTGGACGGATCTCCATCAACCGCATAGGCAAGCTCCTGTTCGTTGCAGTTTCCTGACAAACCGGTAATTCCGCAGCTGTCCTCTCCATATACACGGACGGCATAATTTACATCCCCTGCCGTAACATACTCATCAAACCGTATCCTGAAATAAGGCAGCAGGGGATCCGGGGAAATCACCGAAAACATCGTATCCCCCACATAGGTATAACTCTCTTTGGGATAAAGCTTCCAATGTATGCCATCGTAAGAACCATAGGTGGATACATTTTTCACGGCATTTTGTTCAGATGTCAGAACATCCACCTGACGTACACGGTATGATTCCGGAATCACGGTATTCAAACACCGGCTTTGCGAATGACTGGTAATTTTCCATTTCATCCCGTCCTGCCCCTGATCGCCTGTAACTGTTCCGTCCTAGGAAATAAAGTATTTCCCCAGGCAGTCATGATAATGGATCCTCTGCAGCAGGCTTCCGACCGTCCGGCCCCCGACCTGAATTTCATCCAGCCTGCGGTATATCACCGGCAGCTTTGTCCCAGCCTCGCTGTAATCGGTTTTGTATTCCGCGCCGTCTTTTTCATAGTTATGATGATAATTTTCCCATCCGCTTTCTCCGAAATAAAGGCCGGAGCAGTCCTCTACATAGACATTCCTGTCCGGGTCGCTTTGGATGCGCCGCAGCAGGTCCTGGCCGGACACATGCCAATAATCATACCGCATGGCATCCGTATCCGCTGTGGGCAAAAGCAGATTAAAGTAAGCATATTCATAAGGATGGCTGGCCGCTATCCAGATGCATGTAACGGCCATAGAGCCGCACACCAGGACGTTTACGGCCAAGCGGCGGATCCTGCCTGTTTCCCATACATACCGGATTCCTTTTACGGTAAACAGCGTGATGTAGATAAACAAAAAATAAAAATGCCGCCACATATTGTACTTGATCGGACGCATCAGCGCATCGTACAGCAGCAGCGATAAGAACTGCGCCAATAGCATTGTTTGGATCTGATCCGGCTGACTGCGCTGATCCGGCCCCTTGCCTGCCAGTTCCTTAAGCGCCGCAAACACGCCTGTTACACTGCCTGCCGAATAGAGCAGCGGCACGGTTGCAAAAATACAATAAACCGTATAATACCATGGCAGATCGGTATCCAGGTAAACACGATTTCCCAATGACACATAGCCGATATGCTGGTAGTTGGAAAATACGCGCACGGCATGGCTGATAAAGCTGATAAAGTTTCCCCATGACGCCGGTGTGATCAGCATGTAGATCAGTGCCGAAAAAGCCCCTGTCCCAAACACCTGCGCCGTCCTTTTCCACATGCCGCCCCTTTGCCTGCATAGATAAAAGATACAGGTAATCCCTAACGGAAACGCCCCCACAATTCTGGTATTCAGGCAGAACGCCGCGCAGACTGCCAGCCCGGCCGCAGATCTTAGCCGGAATTCCTCCATCACACAGATCCCATAATACAGCATTATGACAAATAAGGACAAAAAGGCCGAATCCTTGATATTGTAAAATGCATCCGCCAGAATCCTTGGGCAGCTGATAAACAGCAGCACTGCCAGCAATGCGTACCAGAATCCGTATTTCAGTTTTTTGGCGATCCGGTAAACAAAGATTGATGCACAAAAAAAGAGCAGAAATGTATACAAATGATTCATCCCGTAAATCTGGCGTGCTGTCATCTGAAATCCACACAGATACTCGATCAGGATCAGCGGAATCTTAATGCCGATTCCATAGTACCTGGCAGAATACGTCTCCAGGTTCTGCGCAATATCCGGAAAGCCTTCCGGTACAGCGCCTGCCCCGTGGATTTGTTCATACACATATTTCAGATTTACAAGCCCATGCTCCCGCTGTATCTTTTCATCCCAGGAAATCCCATAATCCTGGTACGAACACAGCCCCCATAAGAAAAAGCATAGGTATACAGCCCCTAAAATCCCTGCCTGTATCCGGTTTTGATAGCGCTGGTAAAACGCCCTTATTTTTTTTCGTTCGTCCATGGCCTGTGTTTTTCCTTCATCGATGATCTGAAATATCTGTGCATATAATACTGTTCCACGAGCTTCTTACGGCATGCGCAGCCTTTCGGAAAGATACCGTCAAAAAGAATACGAAACGGCAGGTGCAAAAGCCGTCTTCCCTGCTGCAGGACGTCTTCCCGTTTCCGTTTGTATCCATCCTCACAGCATTTTGCCATTGCCCTTTTCAAAATGATTTCATAAAACGGGCTTTCCTTTGCGTACATCCAGAATACCGCTTCCTCATCTGTCTCCTGCTGCAGATGTAAAAAGCGGTTCCCTGCAAAATGAAGGATACGCGGATGCCTGTACGCCTGCCGATATTCTTTTGCCAGTGTTTCCGGAAGTCTGCATGCAATTTGATCCCGTTCCTGTTTCGTACCTGCCAGCACATTCCACGCCGCATCAAGCAGCTGGATCTTTCCTTCAAACAGCGTCATAATAATATCCTGGTCCTGCCATCTCCATCTGCGGGAAGCGGCATATTCCATCAGAGAACGGGCGGAATACTGTTTCCGTATTTCCTCTAGCTGCAAGAGCAGGACTCCGGTATTGATATAAGCATACGGATTTTTCAAACGCAGGTATGTATCTATATAAACCTGTTCGATATGCTCCTGTGTGCCGTACCACGCAAGCATCCCGGCATCGCGCACGCCTGCCAGCAGGCTGCCGTTTAATTCCTGGTCAAATAATTGTGCGATATCGCATAAAACAACCAGGTCCGCATCCAGGTATACCGCTTTTTTATATCCTTTCATCAGATCCGGCATACACAGCCTTGCATAAATCACCGGATGGTAATAGTCCCTCGTGTAAAGGCCGCAGCTGGAAATATAAGGCCCCACCTCAGCAAAACGGATGGAAATGTTAAAAAAAGGCTCCGCCATCTTTTGCAGCATCCATTGATGCCGCTTCGTAACCTGACAGGAAAACAAGATGATATCATACTTACGTTCCCGCGACGCATGCCGGATCACAGAATGGATTGCCACGCTGCAGTACGGCACATATGCATCGCTGCATGCCATTACGACAACAACCGCATGTTCGTCTGCAAAATAAGGTTCCATACCATACGCCTGCCGGATCCCCCCTGGCGCCTTCGGTTTAAGCATCTGCCTGTCCTGCGATCGCCCTGACCGCAAATGCGACGGTTCGTTTCAGCCCCTCTTCAAAACTGGTCGCCGGCTCCCATCCGTACGCTTCCTTTGCATGGGTATTGTCGCAAAGCGTATATTTTTTTACTTCATGCGCAAGGGCTTCGGAAGAAATCGGATACGCGCCTTCGGAAAGCTTCGGATACCGCACCCAGTAATGATCCGGCGTCTGATAATCCGGACGGATGTCTTTTTGCATGCAGGCAGCGATGATATCATACATTTCATTGACCGAACGGGCCGTATTGGAAGAGACGTTGACACA
The DNA here is from genome assembly GCA_947564835.1 of uncultured Eubacterium sp. GTDB lineage: Bacteria > Bacillota > Clostridia > Lachnospirales > Lachnospiraceae > Eubacterium_J. The sequence goes on from CANOET010000031.1 coordinate 5,306, forward strand.
GTCAAATCCACGGTGTTTCTGCACCCGGACAGCCAGGTCCACCAGATCATCCACATAAATAAAATCCCGCCGCTGTTCTCCGTCCGCGTGCAGCACCGGTACACGGTTATGATACAGCTCACGCACCAGATACCCCGCCACCGGCGGCTGGGTCCTCAGGCAGTCAATATGCGGCCCATAGACATTTGCAAACCGCAAAACGACGATATTCATGCCGTAAACTGCCGCATAGCTTCTGCATAACTGCTCTGCAAAATATTTCCCGGAAGAATACACCAGTGTCGGAGGGACCGCGTCCGCTTCCCTGGTCGGAAACTGGCTGCAGTTTTCATATACCGCTGAAGTACTGGCAAAAACCACCTGCCCCACGCCATAGATCCGCGCCGCTTCCAGTACATTTGCCGTCCCCGCCACATTTACCTCCATCGCCCGCCCCGGCTGCAGCTGGCAGTCCGGCAGAGGCGTAATGGCAGCGATATGATAAACCATATCGAATTTTTCCTGTTCAAATAACGCATACAAGCGTTCTTTCTCACAGATATCCTGACGGATGATTTCGCTGCAAAAATTATGGTCTTCAAATACCAGGTTATCTTCCTTCCCATAAGAAAAATCATCCAGCAATACGACCGTTTCGTTCCGCTTCCATAAGGCGTATGCCAATTGGGAGCCGATAAACCCGGCGGCTCCCGTTACCAGTATTTTTTGCATGCCCCTACTCCTTTCTATGATCAATGCCGCACAGGCTTTTATAAAATACGCTCATCATCAGATGGTCGAATACCATATGGATATCTTCTGTAATCTGCATGCTGTGAACCGGAACATGCAGCGGATAGTCGCAGATTTCTTTCAGCCTTCCTCCCGAAAAGCCTGTCATACCGACCACTGCTGCCCCGTTTTCTTTGGCATATTCTGCCGCATACAGCACGTTTTTGGAATTGCCGCTTCCGGAAATCGCGATGACAACGTCTCCTTTTTTTACTTTGCCCCGTAACTGGAAACGAAAGATTTCTTCGTAGCCAATGTCATTTGCAATTGCCAATATAGTCGCCACATTGTCGTTCAGGCATTGGAAACGGAATTTTTTCCCCGTATGCTCTGACACCCCTTTGTTAAAATCATTTTGAAAATGGGACGCCGTCGCGGCGCTTCCCCCGTTTCCAAAAATATAAATGTTTTGCTCCTGCTCCAGCGCCTGTTCCAGAATATTTAAAACATCATTGATCTGGTCTGTGCGCAGCTCCTGCAGCACAGCTGTTTCCAGGCTGATGTACGATGCAATGTCTTTCCTGTAATCTTTCATAAAATCATGGATACTCCTTGCTGTTATTTTGATTCATCCGCAAAAATAATCCGGCTTCCCTCCGGTTCAAACTGAAACGGCACCTCCCGGTATCCTTCCAGCGCGCTGCGCACCGCCGCCTGCTGCTCCTTTTGTACATACAGCAGCAAAAATCCCCCGCCGCCTGCTCCAAGGATCTTGCCGCCTGCCGCCCCGGCCTGCTTCGCCTTTTCGTACATCCCGTCAATGCATGGATTGGAAATGCCCCCGGCCAGCTGTTTTTTGACCTGCCATGCCTGGTCCAGCTCCCTGCCCCATGCATCAACCGTTCCGTCCGCCAGATATCCATAGCAGCGGTCAACCGTCTGTGTCAGACAGTCTAACATCTGCATTTTATCCCCGATGGACTGTGTCTGCTCTTTTAAAATCTGCCTGGAATCCCTTGTAATACCTGTAAAAAACAGCATCAGGTTCTGTTCCAGCTGCGTCTGCACAGACCGTGTGCAGATGACCGGCGATGCACAAACGCTGCCGTCAGCGTAAAAGCGGTACCGTTTCAGGCCCCCGCAGGCAACGGCATACTGATCCTGCACCCCGATCTGCTGCCCGAGCCTTTGTATCTCAATCCTGCAGGCTTCTTCTGCAAGCTGCGCTGCCGTGGCATATTCCCCCTTGTATGCGTGCAGTGCGTTTAAAACGCCTACCGCAAGCGCGGAAGACGACGCCAGCCCGATCCCTGCGCCGCTCAGCGGAATATCCGCGGAATAAAAGATTTCAATGCCGCCCTGAATGCCGGTCATCTTTAACGCTTCCCGGATAATATTATGCCGGACCTCATCGACATGCTCCACCAGCTCATTGCCTGCATAGCACAGGCGGATTTTCCCGTCAAAGTTTTTGTTAACGGTGATGTAGACATACATCGCAAGCGCGGTGCTGATTACAGAACCGTAACCGTATTTACTGTTCTCATAATAATCCTTAAAATCGGTGCCGCCGCCAAAAAAGGAACAGCGCAGCGGTGTTTTTGATATTACCATTGAAACCTCCTGTTTTCTTGCCAATATACGATGCAGCTTTGATCCGGCCCGGCTTTTCATCCGCCGTCCGGCGCATCCGCTGTCTGCAGCAGCTGTTTTACCGCTTCCGATAACGGATAGTCCTCACTGACCTGTATGCAGCGGCATCCGGCGGCTTTTCCCGCCTGCATGTCACGCTCGTCGTCGCCGATCATGACACATTGCGTCAGATTCAGGGAATACTCCTTCTGTGCCTGGTAGAACATGCCCGGCTTTGGTTTCCTGCACGCGCAGCCCTCGCCCCAATTGTGCGGGCAGTAATAGACCTTCTCTATGCAGGCGCCGATTTCTGCCAGATCCCGGTGCATTTTCTGATGCACTGCCAAAAGCATCTCCTCCGTCATCCTGCCCCGTGCAATCCCCGGCTGGTTGGATACGACAAGCACCCGGTACCCGGCGTCATTTAACTGCTTTACTGCCTCTTTGGCGCCCGCCAGCCAGACAAAGTCCTGCGGACGTTCGACATAGCAGGCTCTGGGCGGACGCACATTTAACGTACCGTCGCGGTCTAAAAAGATATATTTCTGCCCGGAAAAGAACTGCTCTGTCAGCGCGATCCGCTCCCACGAACCGACCGAATAATACCTGTGCTCCGTCCGGAATGCATACAGCTTTTTTTCCCTTGCCAGCGTGGGGTAGACGGCTGCTTCAAAATTATGATTATAAGCAGGAAGGCTGTCCAGGACACACCTTTTCACCAGCGCATATCCAATATCCACGCCCTGCAGGCCGGATGACGTGCGTTTTTTATCATAGATTTCCACAAGGCCGTCCGCATCTGCTTTTAAGTTGCTTTTTGTATAATGGTCTTCGTTTTTATATGCGGTGACCGCGCATAGGGCGCCGCTGTCCCGGAAAAACTGCACCAGCTTTGGAAAGTCGACCGGACAGTAATTATCGCAATACAGCAATAAAAACGTATCCGATAGCAGCTCCTTTGCATGCCTTAAGCGCAGCCCGGTTTCGTATTCCACCGGCGTGACGGAATACGTCAGACGGACGCCGAACTTTGTGCCGTCGCCGAAATATTCCATAATCTTTTCCGGCAGATAGCCAAGCAGCAGCACGGCCTCTTCGATCCCAAAGGATGCCACCTGGCGGATCAAATGCTCTAAAAACGGCTTCCCGCCTGCCGGATACATAGGTTTTGGATTGGTATCGGTAAACGGCTGCAGCCTTTTTCCGTAGCCGCCTGCCAGAATTACTGCCTGATCAATTGTCTTCATCTTCTGCTCCATCTGCTTTTTATTTTTTCCATAAATAATGGCTTACAAAATGAACCTTTTGTCTGAACCATACTTTTGCAAACATCAGAATCCAGAAAAAACCTATTTTTCTTTGTCTGATATCCTGTAAAATTCTTTCCGTATCGGAAAACACATTTCGATATAACCCAATATCGCGCAATGTTTCTGGGTGCCTTTGCATCGTATGAACAACTGCCTGCTGCAGGATCCATTCGTAATAGCTGCTCATTCTGGCATATTTCCAAAAATCCGGACTGCTGCAAGGCATCTGCTCCAGATCCAGAAAATCCCTGCTTTTTACATGATTGCAAGCATTCCTATTTTCTGCGATATCATCTGACAACACCCAGTCTGATTCCAGATAAATCACCCTGCTGTATTTTTCCATCATCCATGGAAGGTATTGTTTTGCCTGTTCCAAGCTGTCTGCATGGCCAGTCAAATTTATAAATCGAAGCATCAGATTATGGCATTCCGAAACGGATTGATAAGCTGTCTGCTGCATTTTTTTCGTCAAATGTACGCCAACAACAATGATATCGTAATGGTTTTGATCACTGATATGATCCAGCAGCGACTGCAGCAGCACGCAAAGATAGGGAAAATGTGATGCATCCGCTGCAACTGCTGCCGCTGTATAAGGTTCTTTAAAAAAAGGTTCCGGTTTTTTCACCCATTTCCTCCCTGTTTATGAGCTCCTCTTAATTGCCCGAAATAAAATCACTTCATAGAACGGCGATTTTTTTGCATATTTCCAATAATAAGCGAATAAATCCGGCAATGGATCCAGCCACAAATGTTTGTTCGCAATATAGTGAATTAACTTCGGTGCATTCCTGGCCTCACGGTAAGCTTTTTGAATTTCTGCCGGAGCATACGGCCCCATCAGATCCGGTGATGTGTCTTCGCTTTGTATCATTACATTCCATGCCTGATCCAGGTATCGGATATGGCCCTCAAATAATGTCATAATAATATCCTGATCCTGCCACATCCATTGCCTGGAAGCTGCATGGTCAAAAATTTGTTTTGCCGTGTATTTCTTATTAAATGGCTGAATGTGAAAAAGGATGACGCCGCTGTTAATATATCCATCCGGATTTTTTAACCGGATATCTTTTTCAAAATAGTCTTTTTCTCTGGCGCTCGGTATGTGATAAGTATTAATCATTCCAACATCCCTGACTGCCGCAATCAGTTCCGTCTCATTCATTTTTGTCTGGAATAATTCCGCAACGTCTGTAAGCAGTATCAGATCGCAGTCCAGATATAGCACCTTTTCATAATTCTGTAAAAGTGTGGGAAGCAAAAGCCTTCCATACATGATAGGCCGGTACCATCCCCAGGTATATAATGTATATTTTGACAGATAATAAGAAATATCAATAAAACGGATAGACACATTTTCATAAATGCCATAGGCTTTCCTGAGCATATTTTTACTGTCATATGTCAGGTCATCTTCCAGTATTAAAATGTCATAATTATGCTCCTGCTGCATATGGTCAATGATGGATTCTAACGTAACCGTCAGATATGGCACATATTCATTGCTGACAGAAAAAGCCAATGCAATGTTATTTTTCCCAAATGCAGGCTGCAGAAGCTTCCGGTCGGAATTACCCTCAGACACCGTCAATTGTTTGATCTCGCTGTCGTCTGCATCAGCTGCCAGGTCTGCCAGGATCTGCCCCATTGTGATTCGTATTTGAATCTGCATTGGTGCATATTCCTTGGCATCTTTGCTCAGCCCAATCTTATTCAGGGAAAAATAACGGCTTTCTTTGTTATTGCCGCACATATTTTCTCCGCGGTAGATAATATATTTTTTACACTTTGCCATGCCGGCCACATCACAAAACCCCGATCTCATACCAATAAAATAACCTGCCAATTCCAAAACCGGAACACTATACTTTAATGGGAAACGCAATGCTACCGTTCCCTTCACCGGACGCTCCTCTTTACCTGCACAATTGGTACAAACACAAAATCCCAGTTCTTTCAATGTCACAGCCAGCCTCACCCATGTCTGCATCGGAAACGCCTGCTGACAGGAATGAACATAAGGAGACAATATCACTGTTTTGTGCGGGATCAGTTTCTTCTTCTGAAACAGTTTTTGTACATACCCATCCTGCTCTTCAAATGACGGAAGCAGCCCTGGTTTGATATTTTCATTTTCCAATCCAAGACAAGCATATAACAGCATATCCCTCGTCGTCGACTGATGGATTCCCTGCAGCTTATTTCCAATCCGGATATGCATTCCCAGCGGATCATGATGCAGCAGAACCAAATTTTCTGCTTGATCCATGGTAAACATTTTAAAAGAAGTCAAAGCTGCCTTTTCCTGCTCGGAGAGCAATTCTACATATGGAATTTTAAACAAATCCACTGTCTGTTTTGCTGCTTTTCCCTGAACGAGTACAACATATTTGCAAATACCATGCTTTTGCAGAAAATAAGGCAAATATTCATGAAGTAAAAAAATATCCCCCATTCCAGGCCAGCCATGTACAAGAAAAGCAGTATCTTTTCCGTATTTGCGAAGCAGATCCTGATAAATAACAAAGCCTTTTCGTACATACTTTATGTATTTGTATCCTGCACAAAAAACAGCCCTTTGCTTCAGCTTCTCCCTGATTTTCTCTTTTATATCCATAGTTTCTCCATTTCTTCCCTTTCAGAAATTTTCATCCGCTGTTTCCTCCGATTGAGAAAGCGAAGTATTTTCTGATCTTTTTTACGGTATGGTGACGGAACAAATTGGATAAAATTAGGTATGCCATAAACGCCTGCCGCAAACACTTCTTCTTGTGTAATTCCTTTTTTTCCAACTAATCCGGTTCCCTGTCTGCCGATTGGTTCATCCAAAGAGCAGACTACAAACCTTTCATCAAAATTATATAAACAATAAAACTGCATCAATTGCTCCGCTTTTTTTCTGCTTATTTTTTTTACCAGTTCAATATTGTCTGAGAACAATTCTGCTTCAGCCTTTTTTAACGCAGGTACCGTCAATATCACAGCATTGTCGTATCCTTGCACCTGCAGCATCTGATCCAGATAAAGAAGTGACGCATCTAAATACTTTCCCTCCTGATCCGGAATCAGACAGATTTTTGTTCTTTGCAGTTTATATTTTTTTATGAATCTGTGGTAAAACCACCAGCCTTTACACGCATCCAGCAGCGCCTGATGCATATCCTGTTTCAAACGATTCATTTCTGCCCCCTTTTTTCTGCCAGCTGTTTTACCAGTCCTGATGAATGCAGATTTCCCATGTTCCGGGATCATCCCGATTTACATTGACCGCCTTTGCCGTCTCCATCCCGGATAATTTCCGGTCGTTCAGCAAAATCCGCTCTCCATAAGGAGCGCCATAGATAATCTGGTCATAACGTATGTTCAAATCCTTCAAAAACCTTTCTGTATCCCATGCCACCTCCTGTGTTCTGGAGGTCAGAAGGATAATCAGATCTTCTCTGGGAATGGAATCCAAAAGCTGTTTCACACCGTCCAATAAAGTATCTTTTCCATCCAGCAAATACCCGTTATGCTTCACCAGCGTCCCATCCAAATCCAGGATCCATGTATGCCCCAGCGGCGACAGTTCGATTTTCCTATGTTCAGACATATCTCAGCTGCTCCCCGATCGATCCGCCCGGATGGTTTTTCTTAAAGTCCGCAAGCGTTACCCCTCTTCGTTTCACGACTTCCATAGCCAGCCCCTGCAGGACAATCAGATTCACCGTTGTAGAATTGTTTGGCACGATATTCCACGGATCCCCTTCATGGTCCAGATGCAGGATCAGGCATTTTGCAATGATTTCCGTTAGGGAAGAGTGTTCCGCGAACGTAAGCAGCCACAAATTGCATGCCCTTTGCTGCAGCAGCCTGGCCAGGGCAATCGATTCTTCCGTCTCCCCGCTTTTGGTCAAAAGGATGACAAGATCCCCCTCATGCACCATCCCCAGATCCCCATGGACGGCGCTGTTTGTATTCATATAGCTGGCCTCCTGCCCCATGGAATGCATAGTTCCTACAAATTTGTCGCAAACCGGGACATTTTTACCAAGCCCGCTGACAATGATCTTTTTTCCTGCCGCAAGCGCCGCCGCAGATTCATCGGCTAACTGGTTAAATTTCTCCTCATCCAGTGACAGCACCGCATCCCTGACTGTCTGCACCAGATTGTCAAAATACGTAATCATAACGCTTCCTCCAAATAATATAATCCATTATAAAATGCCCCGCAGATGGAATCATAATCTTCCCATGCATAGGTCGTGAGGGACAGCCAGATCACAGCATGGATGAGTTTGATCTGCTGCGGCTGCACCCGGCCCTTTAAAAGGCTGAAAAAATACGGCTCCATATCTTCCCAGCGGCTGGACTGTATGTTAAGCTCCACTCCGTTTTCCCCGATGGCAAGGTCAAATCTTTTCAAATTAAACTGGTCATAATTGCCCGCCAGAGAATAATACAGCTTTGCCCAATCGTATGCCGCGTCCCCGTAAAATTCCGTCGTGCCGAAATATCCTCTTGGATCAATCAGCACCGGACGGGTACCGCCCTCCAACAGTATGTTACTGAACGTGCAGTCGCCGTGCAGCAGCTCAAAATGATCCGGCAGATACTGCAGCAGCGCCTCCTCCAGCTCTTTTTTTACGTTAAAAACATTCCTGCATACCCGCCCGTTCACGGTTACCGCAGGCTCCTTTGCGAACGGCACGAGTTCCCTGACTTTGGAAAGCCTTTGAAAGGTCTTATGAATATACGCTTCCAGATAGCTTTCCCTGTCGGCCTGCACCTGTCCGTAGCTGTGTACCTGGTTTAAGCAGTCTGTCACCTGATTTAAAATCTGCTCCTTCTGTGTGCGGGACAGCTCTGTATATTCATAAATATTTTTCCCCCGGATCCGTTCCATACGGATCGGATGCAGCCCGTAGATCTTTGGAATATTGGGAAAGCCTTTCTGGCACAGCTTTTCGTACCAGGCGCATTCCCGCTTTGCCAGCGCCCTGCCCTGGTCATCAACCGCTTCCTTTACCACCACGTCCCCCTCAGCCAAAAGACGGTTAAACGGGCGGCACTTTTCGGTTTCCAGCTTCTGGTATTCCGCGAGCAGGCCATATTCCTTCGTATGGTACAATGGCAGCTCTTCCAGCTCCAATCCGCTATCCGCCAGCCACCGGACAAATTCCCCCTCCTGCGGCACCTGTGCGATCTGGCTTTTATCCTTGAATACAAACTGGCCTGCCACACCCTGTACACTGCCTGGTTCTTCGCGAAAGGCCCCCTGCTCATAGCTCCACCGACAGCAAAAGTCTTTGGCTATACCAATGTAATTTGCCTGCGCCTGCGGCATCTCATAGCATTCCGGCAGGATCAGGTCACTCCAGATCAGCATAAAGGCTTCCCCGTCCGGGAGCAGTGAAAGCGCCCTGGAAAGCCCGGCGCAGGTCCCCTGTGCCCCGGCCGCATCTACCACCTGATAAGAGACTGCTGCAAATGCTTCCAGATACCGCTTTAATACTTCACATTTATAATCTCCGATAATAATAAACTGCTTCTGCGGATATTTTTCAAATAAATGAAACAGCATGGGGCGGTTTTTTACAGGCACCAGCGCTTTCGGTTTGTTACGTGTCAGCTTTTCCATGCGGGTGCCTTTTCCTCCTGCCTGCACGATAATATAATCCACCTTCATCTTCGTCACTCACTCCTTCTGCTGCAGCATTTGCATCACCATCTTTGCGATCGCTGCTGCGGCATTTGCATCACCATCTTTACGATCGCTTCCAGGTCTTTGTTCTTGTCATCCGTCAGAATATATTGGTAATTGTTCTTTTTTTCCGGAAATATACGCCGGATATCATAATACCGGCTGCAGCTGCTTCCTTTGGGATACAGCGCTACAACGGACGCGCTGGTACACGCCGCCAGATCCAGCAGGCCGCTGCGTACGCCGATGACAAGCTCCATGGCAAAGCAGTTTTGGAAAAAACGGTCCAACTCCCAATGCACCACCCGGATTTTTCCGGACATGCCGCCCCATGCTCCGTTTGCATAGACCTCGTAGCCGCTTTGAAACAGCCAGTCCGCCAGCAGATCCATATACGCTTCTGTCTGGGGCATCTCCATCACCTGCGCATACGGACAAAGCATCGCTGTTTTCTTTGGCATCCGCTTCGGCCCGCGCGGCAATGACGGCCTGACAAAACCTGCATCCGGCGCAAGCCCCAATGCGCCATACTGAATGCAGCCCGCCAGGCTAAGCCCGGGATCACGGAACGCATAGGACACACCGTCCGCAAATCCTGCCGCAGGCTCGACAACGCTGACGGAATGCAGCCGGTGCAAAAAGGCCCTTCCGCTCCGGCTGCGGTTCAGCGCAAGGACCGCAGCTAACCTGCGCGGCTTCCATGCCTGAAATTCACAGTCCAGCCCCGGATACAGCCAAAGCAGCTTTTCAAATTTACGGTCTGCGGACAAGCGCAGCTTTTTGTACGCAGCGCCCCGTTCCTTTTTTAACTTCTGGTCCAATGCCTGCAGATACCCGGCGGTAAATAAAAAATCCCCGATATGGCTGCAGACAATCACGTCGTATACGCCGGGCCTGCGGATACAGGCATAAAAGACCGCCGCCGCAACAACCGCCGGAAGCTGGAAAAGCTCCCTGCATGCGGTTTTCGCTGCGCATACGCACGCAGATAGGACCGCAGGAACGCTCCTTTGCCTCCTGTTATGTATGATATGCTTCATACTGGTCACACACCTCTTTGGTCTTTCCGTATCCCGCCACCTGCCCCTGCTCCAGCCACAGCGCCTTGCTGCACATCTTGCGGATCTGGGCCATCGTATGCGATACAAACAGCACGGTAGTACCCCCGCCCATCAGCTCCAGCATCCGTTTTCTGCTTTTTTCCTGAAACTGCGCATCTCCGACCGACAGTATTTCATCGACAATCAATATTTCCGGATTGACCACCGTCGCGATGGAAAATGCCAGGCGCATCACCATACCGGACGAATAATTGCGCAGCGGGACCTCCAGAAAATCGCCCAGTTCCGAAAACGCCGCGATCTCATCGTATTTTTCCTGCAAAAACCGCTGCGGGTACCCCAGGATCGCTCCGTTTAAAAACACGTTTTCCCTGCCGGAAAGATCATTGTCAAACCCCGATCCAAGCTCCAGCATCGGTACAACATTCCCATACACGCCCACACTGCCCCGGGTCGGCTTCATAATCCCGGATATCACCTTAAGCAGCGTGCTTTTGCCTGCACCGTTTTTCCCGATAATTCCAAGCACCTCGCCTTTTTTTACTTCAAAGGATATCTGCTGCAGCGCCCAGAACTCTTGAAACCGGAGCCGTTTCGTCGCGCATGCAATAGCAAACTCCTTAAGTGTATTGATCCTGTCATTCGCAAGCTGAAACCGGACGGAAATATCCTCCGCCTTGATCATCAAACGCCCCATATGCTACTCTCCTTACGAAATTCAAAAACTGCCCAAACGGCTGCCGCCATATGCTAAATGTAAAAAATAAACCGGTCCTGTGTTTTGCGGAATACTGCAAAGCCAACGGCCAAAAACAGCGCCGAACAGCATGCGCATTTCAAGTACAGCCGAGGCTCCGGTGAAATCCCTTCCAGAATCACCGTCCGCAAAAAAGCAATATACTGGTACATCGGGTTCCACTCCAGCGTCATGCGCATCTCCTGCGACAGAATCGTTTCCGGATAAAACACAGGCGTCGCATAGGTCCATACCATCGTCAATACATTCCAGATAAACTGCATATCTCGGAAAAATACCATAACCGCCGACAGCAGAAACCCCATGCCGATACAAAAAACGACCAGGCACACAAGCGTGAACGGCAGCAGCAGCCAGGCTTTCGTCATGCAGATGCCGGTTGCCAGGCACATGCAAAACAGCGGAAGCATCGAAATCAAAAGGTTGATCCCGGTAGACAGCACTTTGGAAACCGGATAAATATACTTTGGCACATATACCTTTGTAATCAGGCTGGCATTGCCCGTAATGGCATACAATGCCATATTGGTCGCTTCCGTAAAAAAGTTAAACAGCACAATGCCGGACAGCAGATAGACCGGATAATTGGGGATATCCATTTTAAACAGTGTGGAAAATACGACATACTGGACGCACATCGTTAAAAGCGGATTGACAAAGCTCCATAAGGCGCCCAGCACCGAACGCTTATACTTAATTTTAAAATCCCTGGACACCAGCTGGCGGATCAGGAAACGGTACTTTTCCAAGAGGGCTGCAGCCGTAAGCACAAAGCTTTTCTTTTTGTACCTTTGCTTGAACAGCAGCGCTGCCATCCCGATACACAGGTAGACACCCGCTGCCAGGACCAGCTGCCAGTAATGCGGCCCTGTCCAGACATGATCCACCCCGAACGCGCCAAAGCACATCCGTCCTTCCACTGGTTCGTTATTTACATACAGCTGCTGGCCCTTGGCAATCCCTGTATCCGAACACCATGGCGCAGCCGCATTGCCGAACACTCCATCCGAAGAAAGCTCGATCGCCATCACATGGCCGCGTACCCCTTCCGCACGCTGCGGCAGCATGCATTCCAGCGTCTGCCCGTCCGCCAGCTCTTCCAGACGCAGGTCCCGCCTGTAGACCACCGTCTGTGCCGTCTCATCCCGCAGCACGACCTGCAGCTGCCCGGTATTTTCTCTGGCAAAGGTGCAAAACAGGATATTAAACAGCTCCAGCCCGTCCATCTCACAGAGAAACACCTGCTTGACCGTCTGTTCCCCCGTCAGCTCCGGCGCCGTATAAATACCAGCCAGATTAGCGATCTCATTTTTACTTCTCCGTTCATATAATTGTGTGCCTGCCGCATAGTAAAATACTGCGGCCAGCATCAGATACAGCGCCAGCGTAAGCATACAGCCCCGGATCAGATGCATCTCATTTTTCTGTCTCATACTTCCTGCTTTCCATTTCTGTTTTTTCCTGTCGCTTTTCATCATTCAGAGCCATCCAGCGGCGTACATGCTGCCTTTTCACGATTCAGAACCTTCCAGCGGCGTACACGCTGCCATTGTATGTTTCCACTTCTGACCATGTACACGCTGCACTTTACTGGTACATTGCCGCCTGCATCTGAAATCCACCGCACAGGCTTTCAGCTCCAATAACTTTGTAAGCCATGTATCCCTGATATGGAGCAGCCCCATCACCTTCAGCAGCATATATTTTTTCCGGATCATCCTCCACAATCCGGGATCACCTGTTTTCAGCTTCCGGTAAAACCGGGACGCATAGAGCCTGCCCTTCCTGCGGTTAGGAACCCTTAAGAATGCCGTTATAAAATAATCTGTAAGAAACGGGCAGATTCTGCGGTACCAGTATGCCCGCCCGGCTTTGGAATGGCTGTCCGCATGCGGGGCTGTCTTAAGGATCCGAAGCAGCACCGTCTCCAGATCCCGGATCCTCTCTGCCCGGTTCCGGCTGGATACACTCTGGTGCGGATCCCCGATCCGGTATACATAAACAGACAGGTCCGCTGCGCATAACCGATCTGACCTGGACGCATAGACAACATCAAAATAAGCATCATCATAAGATACATGCTCCGGCAAATCCCTGTGCATGCTGCGGTAAAAATCCGTCCCGTAAATCAGGCCATGCAGACAGAACAAGCGCTTATAATTGTCCCAGTCCCGCAGAACCTCACCAAGTGTCAGACAAGCAAACGAATCCCCCTGCAAAGAAGCGTCCTCTGCGGTTTCTTTTTGTAACGGCTGCCTGATCTGCGCCCGGATATTTTGAACCTTTCCGCTTCGGATATCCAATATCCGGTAACCGCACAGCACCGCATCCATCTGCCGGATCCGCTGCAGCAGCTTTAGCATTTTCCCAAGCTCCTCTGTCTGCACCCAGTCATCTGCATCTACCACCTTCAAATACCTGCCCGTACAGCACGATACACCCAGATTCACCGCCGATCCATGTCCCGCATTTTTCTTTTTCAAAAGCCTGAAGGTCTGCGGCCACCGGCGCACATAATTTTCCACAACCACACAGGCGCCGTCCGTCGATCCGTCATCCACAACCAGGACTTCCAACGCGTTCATTCCCGCTTCTCCTAAAATCATGGAATCCAGGCATTTTTTGATAAACGGCCCGGCATTGTACATCGGTATAATGACAGACAGCCATTTCCCCTGCTGTTCCTGATTGCAGTTACATCTATTTTCTTGTTTTATCTGTCCGGAATCATCCATGTTCCCTTGTCTCTCCTATGCACAGCTTCACGGTAAATATCGCGCATACGCTGATCTACGACGCACTGGTCATACTTAAGGATCTGTCTGCGGTTATAGGCGCCCATCGCCTCCAGCTTTTGAGGCATGCCTGTTTTCCAATCCGCCAGCTTTCGAACCGCCCTGGCAAATCCTTGTGCATCCCGGGGATGGACAAGCAGCCCTCCTTCTTTGCGGATCAGTTCCTGATTGCCCCGGACCTTAGATGCAACAACCGCAAGCCCCGCTGCCATCGCCTCCATCAGCGCCACCGGCATCCCTTCCCGCATGGACGGAAACAAAAACAGGTCAGCCGCCTGATACGCCGGACGGATATCCGCCACATACCCCGCCAGGCGTACCTGCCGGCTGATCTGCAGTTTTGCTGCATCTGCTGCCAGCCGGCCCTTAAGCGCCCCCTGCCCGCAGATCAGATAACAGAGCTTTTCCCTTTCTTCCTCTTCCAGCATCGCTATGGCCTTTAACACCGTACGGTGGTTTTTTCCCTTGTTCAGTTCGCCGACAGAGAGCAGCAAGACCGCGTCCTCCGGTATCCGGTACCTCCGCCGGAAGTTTCTGCAAGCCGCCTTTTCCGCGCCGTCCATGTCCTTCCTCGAGAAATAACTGCTGTCAACCCCTACGCCCGGAATCCGGTATACCTCCCCGGCGTGCAGATACCGTCTGGCAAACCGCTCATCCTCCTGATTCACGGTGATCAGCACATGCGTCAGGCGGGACAGCAGTTTTTCTGCCGGATAGTACAGCAGCCAGTTTTTCCAGGGAGCGCCCTGATAAAAATGAAACCCATGCGCCGTATAAATAACCGGAATCCCAAACCGGTAAGCCGCCATTCTCGCCAGCGCCCCTCCAATCGGCGAATGGCAGTGTATCAGCGTAAACGGATATTTACGGAAAATACCGCACAGGCTGGCATAGGCACTGATACATTTTCCCGGCAGGCACCTGCGCGGACAATCCCATGCATGCTGATACACCCGCATCCCGGACAACGTATGCCGCAGCTTTTGAATCGTTGCTGCGTCACAGGTATTTCCTTCCCGAAAATTGCAGATCACATGAACCTCACAGCCCATTTCCTGCAGCAGGGAAATATTGCGCATATTGAACTGGCCGATCATAGAAGCCACAGAAGCTACGATGGCAACCCGTTTATGCTTCATTGATAATCTCTGCCACAGATTTCATAATCCGTACATACATGGCATAGCCGTCCGTATTTTTATTCTGCGCCTTTTCGTCTGCCGGTTCCCAGATATCCAGCATGGAACCCGCCGGATACGCAACACCCCACAGCAGTTCATCCGCACCCGCCCCAAGCGCCCCGCAGATACCCGCAAATGTTTCCAGGCTCATAATCCGCGTGCCGCGCTCAATATGCCCCAAAAATGACATGCTGATTCCACACCTCTTAGCCAGCTCCTCCTGCGACCAGCCCTTTGCCTTCCGAATCTGGCGGATTCTCATACCCATTTTTGCATAATCCAGCTCCTTCATGACTTTCCTTCCTTTCCTATCCGGTTACCCTGTCTGCCGGACAAAAAACTACGCATACAAAACATAACAATTTCTTTTAAAATGTTATGTTTTGTATGCGTAGTCTGATGTTTCAAATTCCTTATATATTGTGCTTTTTTGGCGACTTATGCAGCATCCAGAATCTGAATGCCGCGGTCAAAAACTGTAAATCTGATTTGCTGGCCTTGTGCGGCAGATCCGGGCAGCTGCGGTTGATTTTTATTGTTTTCTTACAAATATAGAATAGAATCCTATTCAATTTCTGGTAGTTTTTAACAATTTTTTCTTAACTATTGCAAAAGATCGGAAATTGTTATAGAATAGCAAAAGATAACATTTTAAAAGAAATTGTGAACTAAAAGAATTAAAAGATAAGCTGCTTATTTCGATTATCGTCCTGGCTTCGTTTCTTTAATTTGATAAAACGAAGCCGGGATTCTTCTTCCATTGCGAAGAATCCCGGCCTTTTTCATCATTCCTCCATCTGCCTGAGCAACGCTTCGATCTCGTTACGCCCCGCCAGCCAGGAGGTAAACGCCGTCGCGCTTCCGGCAGCGGTTCCAAGCTTTAACGCTTCTGCATAGCTGCCGCTTGTCAAATACCCTGCCAAAAATCCTGCCACCATCGAATCGCCTGCTCCGACGGAGTTTACAACCGTACCTTCCGGCGGCAGGCGCTTGTATACTTCGCCGGTTTCAGCCACCAGGACCGCTCCGTCTTTTGCCATCGATACCAGCACATTACAAGCTCCCATTTCCTGCAGCTTTTTCGCATAGACAATGATTTCTTCATCCGACGTTAACGTCACCCCAAACATTTCACCCAGCTCATGGTTGTTCGGCTTAATGATGTTAATAACTTCATGAGCTGTCACAGTTTCAGCCTCATCTGCTGTCGTAAAACT
>CANOET010000032.1 GCA_947564835.1 uncultured Eubacterium sp.
CCTGTTAAACCAGTCCATGCCGTCCATGCAAAGCCCCCTTTATGTTTCCTGCTGTTCCCCTCCGGCGCCGGATGCAAACATGGCCGCCACCTCTTCCTTTGTGATCTCCCGGAATATAAGGCCGTCCAGCTTTTCCTTGTCTTGTGCGGACATTGCGCCTGCGGATTCCGCGCTTGCCAGCGCAAGCCCCATCCCGTCCGGGCCTGCGGAAAGGCCGTTTGCGGAAGCTTCATTGACCTTAACGGAAATTTCATTCGCGCTGGAAATTTCAATGCCATACCCTTTTACGTATGGTTTGAGCATGTCCTTAAGCAGGATGTAGAGATGTGTGCCTGTGCCTGCTTCGTCCGTAGTTTCTGCCGTTTCGTTTCCGCCGCCGTCCGGGGTTTCCGCTGCCCTGGCTGTACCGTCTCCTGCTGCTGTATCTGGATCTTCTACTGTGCTGCCACCTGCTACGGTGTCCGGATCTGCTGCTGTGCCGTCCGTGCTTTCCGCTGTTCCGGCAGCGTGATCCCCGGCCACCGCAACAAACAGGTCGAGGTATTTATCCCCCGCCTTACACCCTTCCACCGGGTCGTCGTCCTGTGCAGCTTCCCGGATTCCAATTGTTTTCAGGAACCTGTCCTGCGGGATATTGACCGGGACGCCGACCGGGCTGCCGTCTTTCGTCAGACGGTAGGTTGCCGAAAAACCGGCTTCCGGGGTTTCCTGCCTGGTCACGCTGTACTCCGCCATATCCGTTTTCTGCGCGTAATTCCCTTTTAATTCTTCCACCAGGGCGGCAAGCGCTTCCATCCCTGTATACGGGATACCCTCCTGCCCTGCCTGGCGTACTGTTTTCTGATCGGAACTGTCCATTTCCCTTTCCTCCTTCTTTATCTGTCTGATCTGCTATCCGTCTGTCCTGTCTGCGGCGGATGGTCTCCGGTTTCTCCGCCTGTGTTCTCTCCATCCTGGCTGCGGAACAGCTCCATCACCTGGCCTTGTGAAATCTCCTGTAGGCTCCCCTGCACGATCTTTGCAGCCGCTGCCGCGACCTCTTCCACGCTGCCTGCCCCGGATGTAGTACCGCCAGGCAGGCTGCCCGGGAAAGAACTGCCCGGGAAGGACGGGAAGGCGCCTGCCCCTGCACCCTGCAGCACAACCTTGTCCCCTTCCACATATGCCATGCCTTCCGGGAAGGCCAGGATCCCGTCTTTTACTTCATGCGGCAGCAGGCTGACGATCTTTTTCTGCGCCCTGTCAGGATAGTAGCCGCATAAAATATGAACCAGCCAGTCTATTTTTGCTTCCATGACGCCCAGCCTTTTCTCTATTTCCAGCAGGTCACCAATTGTAGCAAAACATCCGGGATCAACATTCAGCGAAACATTATGTGCGTTTCCTACTGCATAAATCAAATTGATGTATGCGGCAGTTGAAGTAATCCCATTATACGCAGGCATATAACCCTGGTCTGAGACAGATACCGCCGCGGCATATAAGATCTCCTCTTCGTCAGGGTCATTGGCAAACAGGCCAAGCGTGCGTATATAGTATCCTGTTTTCAAGTCAAAATTTGAAAATACCGTTTCGATCTTCACGCCGACCTCATTTGTCCGTGCGATTTTTGTCGGTATGCCTGTTTGCCGGATCCCCTCAAGTGTATGCAGGTTCTCCAATTCATTCATTGCATAGGCAGCATCTGATGTACAGACTTTCGTAAACCTGACCGGCCCGGTTCCTGCAATCATTTTGGCGTTCAGCGCCTGGCCTTTTTTTGTTGTGATAAGCCTTGAAAACTCAATGATCTGAATCACCTTCTTTCTTGTAATATTTCTACAGTTACTTCACCGGATACCGGCTCTTTGGCATTACCTGTTGCATACACGGTAAATGCCGCAGCATTTTCATCGCCACGGATTTCTGCACAATCCGTCCAGTCACTGGATACCCGCAGGACTGCTGTACTGTCTATTGCACCACGCATAAATTCACAGCCGCCAACCTCCCAGTTTTCTTTAAAGTCCGGTGTAATTACAATTTGCTGAACCGTACAGATACCGCCTGCACATCCTGCAAATCCATCTGTCTGGCAGGTGATCTGGTTATCGGCGCCGCAATTCATATTCATCGGAACCATCTGTTCCAGTAAATGTTCCAGGCTCTGGACCTGCCCGCCAAACATCAGGTTTGTTTTTAAAAAAAGCTCATAGTTTTCCAGGCTGCCGGAAATTTCATAATTTCCAGCGCCACACAATGTATTCAGCCGCCGAACCAAAACCCGGTAAGTATACGGTATAAAATTATTCCAATAGATGAGTACCCTTGCTTTCCTGGCATCAAACGTATCTTCCGGCCCTGGTATAATACCAACAAACGATTCATATTTTTTGAGGGCATATTCATCACAGTCCATAATGAAAGCATCTGCAAGCGGTATCCGGATCGCAAGCCACGCCTGGTCAAGCTCTGGATTTTCAGTTTTCATGATGGCTTTGATTTCTGCGAAATCCTGCATAAACGGCGGCAGATAGTCAATCAGCCTTTTTCTTGGCATTCCTTCATCAGGCAATAACCTCACCCCTTACTGGTACGCTGTCCCGGCCAATTACTATATTTACTTCCTGGCCGTTCAGCGTGGTATCTTTTAGATCGAAAATGCCCTCTATCTCTAATAACCGGTATTCAATCTGACTGATCCTCACAATGGTATTGTCACTTGACGCCCATGACTGGCGCAGCTTTGAAAAATATTCCTCTATCGCATTTTCGATGTATTCCTTTAGTATGGCGAACGAATAGCCTTCTTTATATTCTATATTCAGCCCCACATTGATAGGGACTTCTTTTACGCCGATTACATGGACTACATGCCCGATCGGGGCGACACCGTCGCCCTCGCCTGCTGATACAGACGGGTCAAGTGTATCCTGCACATTTTTAACAAGCGTCGGTGACGGGGCTTTATATTCGGATGAAATGATATGTACTTTTACTGTTCCGCCGACTGTCAGCAGCTTATCAGCCGCAGCATGATATACTGCTGATAACCAGCCATATACATCCGGGCCAACGTTGTCCTCTGTCAAACATTCAAACCAATTTTTAATTACGTCTGTTGGTATAAAGCCAGACGGCTTATAACCGCCAAGCCATGCGCGCATGACTTTACACCCGCCAACACCTGGTATGTCGTTTACCTTTTCCAAATAATCCGCTTTATTTCCACCGTATGCCTGGTTATGAAAGGAGGCAAAGTATCGTTCCCGGAATGTTTCTACATCTTCCTCATCTTCGCCAGGGATAAGTATTTCTGTAATTGCGGCGTACTCCATCCGGTTTAGTTCGTTTTCTGTTTCCATCGGCAATAGTGTTCCCAGCTGCTGATTTCCAACTATGCCAGGGGTTTCACACGTAAGCTGATAGGAGCCTGGCTTATCATCCATAACAGACGTAACTACATAATTTAAATCATTTAAATGGAATCTGTCACCAACTGTTATCTTTGTATCTTCTGGCACAACTTCCATACGGCAAACAGCCGGTGTTTCTTCTTTTGGATAAATATGCCGTTCTGCCGCACGCTTGATCAAAAAATGGTAAGATGCTGTATCCGCAAAAACCTCTGTCATAACCATATCAAGTGCAGAATAATAATTTGCGATTTCTAATGCCGCCGGGGCCAATGCATCATAGATTACAGAGCCTTCGCGCTTATCCAGCGTGTCGCTTACGTTTGACATCATCCTGTCAAGTATCGTATCAAAATCATACTGTTCAAACATTACACATAAACCTCTGTTTCTACATTTATTTCATCCCCCTGGACAGTTATGGCGGTAAACATACAATGCACCCCATGCTTTCCTGCCCGTTCAACTTCAAAGTTTTCTATGGCTTCCATCCGGTCATCTGCAAGGACTGCATCTGTAATACGCTGTTTTACTTCGCTCATAACATACGGGATCTGTTCGCCAAACAGGTCTTTCAGCTCAATGCCATAGTCCCAGGAATATATTTCATACTCATAACGTTCCGTATTGATTATTTTTATGATCGCCTGTTCGATCGCTTTTACATCATCTACCCGGCCGACAAAAATACTGTCCTCACTGATTTCCTGGCTTACTTTCATTGCGTAAGTGGATGACGGCTCTGTTTCAACCTCAAAATCCGGGCTTAAGTCATCTTCCCATATACCGTCGTAATTTTCATTTGTCGGAATCATTATGTCACCACCCGGTCTATCACGATAAAATCCTGCCCGCCGCTTTTTCTGACCAGCAATACTTTTTCACCAATTTTAAGTGCATTGTGTATCGTAACCTTCTGTTTGTCCGCCCAGGTATCTGTGGGCGGGTCTATGTGTACAACATGGAATATGCCGATCCTGTCAAGCGTAAATTCGGTCTCAAAATCTGTCACATTCCTTGTCAGATGGAGAAATTCCTCTTCTAAAATAAGCGCCTGCGATACCTTGATCTTTAATGGCTTTTCCGAAACAACCGTGCCAACGATATAATCGCAGGGCTTTTTTGTTTCTACTGCTTTTACTGCAATCTGCTGGATAAGCTGTACAAGATTCGAATTAACCACTAAAACCACCTCCCGACAATACAAGATCCATGGTATACTCCCGGTTTTTGAATATGTGCGTCGCTTTTTCTACGAGCATATAGTTAGAGACTTTTATATCCTGCAGGTCCAGGGTGACAGGCACTAAGGAGCCGGCCCGTACCTTTTTATCGCCGATCACGCCTTTGACCGTAAGCGTCCGCAAAACCGTATCATAGAGCTTTAGCAATGCCTGGGCTTTTAGCTTTCCGATATCCGGGTCGTCGATCGTATCTGTATACTGTAAAACGCCCCATTTGTTAATGTTTTTACTGTCTTTTTCCATATACAGGTCAAAAGCGCCTTTTTCATTATTTTTATAGATCAGCTTGACCTGGTTATAAACGTCTGCATCTATGGATATTTTGTATTCAAAATCCTGTCCGGTTTCTTTATCGATCAGGCAAGTATTTACTTTCATACTGCCAATTCCCGCTAACTGCAGTTTTCCGACTTTGTCATACAAGGTATATACTTTGTTCTTCACCATCATAGTTTCATCAAGCGCATTTTGGATCATGTCAAAAAGCGTTACATTTTCTTCTACCTTTTTTGGTATGACATAACCCGTATTTTCCAAGCTGCCGCACTGCAGCCCAAATTTTGCGGCGATCATCGATACTACCTGGTCCGCTGTCTTTTTCTTGTAAATGACCGTATCTTTATTTTTCAGATACCGTAATTGGTCATATACGGTGTATGACATGATCCCATCTTTGGACGTTGATCTGGTAAAAATAAAGCCATAAAAAAACTTTGTCTTATCTACCGTTACAAGTACAACATTTCCCTCGGAGGTTTTATACTTTTTGTCATATTTTGCTTTGAAGGTCAGCTTTCCCGGCGTGCCTTTCCGTTCCCAGACAACCCGCAGGTCATCAATGACTGGGATATCAAATTTCTTTTGTCCATTATTGACTGTAACCGTAACAATTCCTGCAGGCAGGCTTTCTGTTTCATCTACATCAAAGGATACCGGCTTTTCAACAACTGGCGCTTTCTTTGCCAAAATCCTCTTTAAGTATTTCAGTTCTGTTTCTGACGTCTTTTTTGAGGATTTTGTATTTTGATTACCTGCAGATGAAGCCTGATTGCTATTTGTGTTCAAATGATCATAAGCAGGCACGCCATAACCCGTAATGGTGCCTTCTGATAATGGGTAACTGCGCCGTTTGACTTGATCCGAACTATTGCCCTCAATCGTATAGACCGTCCCGCCGCTGCATCTCTCCACCAGCCCGACATGCGAACGGCCCGTCTTAAAGTAAATAAGATCCCCGCGTTTTGGCGTGTAGCTGCCCTTATATTGAAACTGGCCTTTTTGAATAAACCAGTTCATGCCGGTTGTTGTAGAGGCCGTTTTAGGGACTGACCCGGCTGTGCCTGCCTGATCAGCGCACCAGGACACAAACATATGACACCAGGCCGCGCCATTCGTGCCAAACCAGGCCCCGTACTTTGTCTGGTTATTACCGGTTTCCCGATAGCCGATCTCTGCAGCTGCTACATCTATAATATCTCTTGCCATCCCTGCACCCTGCCTTTTATGACGGTAACTTTAAAATTGTTCCCGGGTATATCCAATGCCCGTTGCTTGAAGATTTCCGGCCGTGTTTCTTTGCTTCTGCTTCTATCGCGGATTGATTCAGCTCATAGATTCTTGACCATTTTGAACCGTCGTTTAGCTGCTTCCTGGCAATATTCATCAGGCAGTCACCACTTTTTACCGTATAGGATTTTGCCTTTTCTTTTGCTGGCCTTGTTTTCTTTACAGCAACCACTTCTTTTTTCTTTGCTGACGACTTGCCGGTATTTTTCTTCTTTTTCTTTTTTACCAGCTTCTTTGTGCCCCAGGGCCGGTATTCTTTCATTTTCAGCTTGACACAAACATCCATCCCATATTTCTCTGCATCTTCTATGATTTCATAATCTTCTATCGTGCAGCTAAAATTGGTGTCCCATAACAGATCCCTTCCATCCGGCGAACTTCTTACCAGCTTAAACTGTATTGGCTTTTGTTTCTTCTTCCAGGCTTCCAGCTTATCCAAATAGTACGCAGCCCCGCGGAACCCCTCTGTTTCCTTCGTCTTTGCCGAGTTTTTCTTTGCCTCTGCTTTTACTTCCCGAAAAGCAAACGGGTATTTTTGAAAAGCCGGCAAAAGCAGCTCATCGATCGTAATATCCGTCAGCCCTGCTGTTTTTATCAGGTTCACCTCACCCTCGTTGATGAGGGTAAGGGTTTTGTTTTTCCCATTGATCTTGATAGACAATTTTCCAGGAGTAACCGGGAATAAAACTTTCTGAATATACATCCAATACATCCTAATGCGCCCCTTCCGCAGCAGCTGCCATCTGCTCTTCCATCGTAGCCCGCAGATGCTCAGTAACGCCGTCCAAGTCCATGTTATTGTTAATCGAGTTATTATTTGTCTGATGCACTGTAATTTCGGCAGTTGTAAAGCGGTTAATCATTTCCCGCTCAGCGATATCATGCAGATATTTCAGATCTTCATGCGTGATTGCAACCGAATCAGCCGCCCGCTTGGCGTTTTTCGCTGCATCGTCTGTATTGTCTGCGGTCTGGCCCGCAAGTCCGTTCGCATCCCCAAGCAAACCGGAATAATCCTGCTGCGGCGGGGAATCCGGGACGTTTATCAGGGAAGCAGGGTCAAAACCAGAGATTTTGTCCTCTATCCCCTCCCCAAAGGAATATCCAGCGTCCCAGGCATCCCCATAGGCAATCCGGTCTATCTGGTAATCTGCTGCATTTTTTGTTTCCATTACGACTGTCTGGTCGCCAATTAAATCGTTTACGGCACCGGCAAAATTTTCTCTGAATCCCGCAACCGCGCCGGATAAATCAGAGCCAAGCACGGTATCAATCAGCTTCGCTGCCGATTGTACAATTCCAGCGATGAAGTCAAATAAATCCGCAAACAAACGCATAATCGCGCCAACCGGGTCATTGAATACATTGGCAAAAAAGTTTGCAAACGAGGCAATCAGGTTATATATTTCGATGCCGATCCCTATCACCGCATTTGCCAGCCCGATAAAAATATTCGCAACCACTGCAGCTGCTGTTGCAAACACGCCACAAATAACACCCGTTGCTGAAATTGTGGTGCCCGCAAATTTATTTACAGCTGCAACTGCAGCATAAAATATCGCGATCAGAGCTATCACAAGCATAAGGATCCACATAATCGGACATGCAGACATAGCTGTGTTCAAGCGGTTTTGCGCTGCAATTTCTGCTGCCGTTGCTACTGTAAGTCCTCCAGTAGCCGCTGCATGCATCATTTGCGCAATAGCCATAGCTGTGTGAAGGGCTTTGCTGGCCAGGCTTACACCATTTGCTGCCATCTGCCAGCCATAATAAACTGCCAGTGCCGCAGCTACGCCATACACGATTGGGCCGATCAGTGACCAGTTATCCGCAATAAATGAGCCAACACCACCAAGGACTTCCCCAATATAGACAGCAGCGCTGACAACAAGCCACATGGCATCCCCTACGGTATTCAATACGGACTCCATTTTCTGCCCGAACATGGTTACCATTTCCATAGAGCCTGGCAGCCCCTGGGAAGCAAGTGCAGCGTCCACGCTTTCGATAACGCTTACCCAGCCCCTTGTGACTGCCGCACGCATATTGGCAAACGTAACAGCCCAGGAATCCCCGGCATTTTTGGCCGCCCCGGCGGACACCCCGGCATCCATGGCCTGTGTTACTGTTCCAAGAAATTCTGCAGAGCTTATGTTTCTGTTTGTCAGATCGTCTTTTACTTCACTCACTGACCTGCCGACCGCCTGTGCATACATTTCCGCTGCCCCGATACCGGCGTCAAAAAGCCTGTCCAGCTGGGCTGCCTCTACCGTGCCTTTGGAATAGATTTTTCCAACCGCATCAATCACATTTTCCAACTGTTCATTTGTGCCTTTTCCATAAAAACTGACGGCATCCATCCAAATGCGTACCTGGTCAGCCGCTGTACCAAGCGACATGCCCCTTGTTAAAAATCCCTGTGTGGATTTCGCCGCAACGTCCAAGCCGTATGCTGTCCCAAGTGTTGTGCTTTTTAACTGTTCCAGCGCAGCATTTGCCATATTTGCATCACCGGTCATAGTTGTTATCGTTTTTTGAAAGCGGTTCATTGTATCAATGCGGTTAAATGCACCGCTCATATCCGTAACGCCCAGCCGCCCGAGCGTGCCGCGGATCAGGCTAATGCCCTGGTTTGCTACTATAATCGCTTTCTGCCAGCCCCTGAACCCTGCTTCTGCCGTCGCAACCGGCCCATGCAATTCCTGCACCGAGCGGTTAAAACGTCCCTGCTCGTCTACATTATCCCGTATGTAGCGCTCTGTGCTGCCGACTGTTTGGGAAAGGCGTAAATAAGACTCGTTGATACTCCCGGCGTCCATGCCCTGCATAGCATTGTTTAGCGCCTCTTGGGCTGACAATGTTTGATGAAGCATCCCCCGCAGGCGTTCCAGTTCTGCATTCGCTGTATCTGTATCAATATTTACAGGGTTATTTTCAATCTGCTGGATTCTCGTACGGACCGCATCGATCCTTGCAGCCAGTGCATGAAAATCCCCTGATGCGCCTGCCGGCAAAATATTTGTGCTTAACGCCTGCCTTGCAATTGTATTTTGCATGTTGCTTATTTGCTGCATCATGTTATTAGCGCTTTGTAATTCCTGCTGAAAACGCCCTGCACCGGTATTCGTATACACAGATAGCCCGTCTGACTGCCACCGGATATCCGACAGCGCTTCCATATCCTGCCTGACAGCCCTGGCCCGGACCTCTGCCTGCCTGATCAGGTCATCCAGCCGGTGGTACCCTTCATTCATTCCTGAAATATCCCCGGCTTCCACCGCCTGGTTTAACTGCACCTGCTGGTTCAGGATACCGTTCATACTTTCCCGCACCCGCTCATACTGCACATTCATCCGTTCGGCTGCCAGACTCCCCACGGTGCCGGTATCCAGGTTCTGCAGTCCTTCCATCTGCCTTACAAGCTCCGTCACCCTCTGGCTTGCCGCATGGACCTCCCAGGATGCATTCTGCGGAAGGATTTCCATTTCAAGCGCCTGCCTGTCGATCATTTGCTGGGTACCCAGCACTTCTTCTGATGCACGATTTAATGCATCCATCTCGTTTGTCAGCCTGGACACACCCGTATCATGAAATGTCTGCATGGAAGCCTGGGTGTTCCACACGGGTGCGGCAGGGGCTGCGGGTGTAGCAGGGGCTGCCACAGGCCGGGCAGCCAGCCCGTCGAGTTCTGTATTCAGCCGGGCGGCAGAGGCTGCAGCCTGGTTGATTTCATCTCTTGCAGCCTGGATGGATGCCGTATCCATGCCCGTACTCATAGATGCGTTCATATCATCCATGGCCGCGACAGCCAGATTGACAGAATTAATAACATTGAGTATTACATTCGTAAAGTTGTCTTGAAGCTGTATGCCGGTCTGCACGGAACCCATATCATTACCTGCCTTTGCTGTTTTCCCTTTCTATGCGCTTTCGTTCCCTCTTTTCTGCTTCTATGCGAACCTGGATTGCTGCAATTACAAAAGCTTTTTCATTTTCGTCCATACCTGCCCATTCTGTTGGCCGGATATGGAGTTTATGCAAGGCGTAGTATGCATAGTTTGCATCTGCATCTCCGCCATTTATGAGTTTTTTGCTTCGTCCGCCTTATCCTCAAGTGTTTCATTAAAACCCTGAAAACTCTGTACCCAGGCACAAAGGTCCTGATATTCGCCAGGGCTGTCTACCATCGCATAAAGCAGGTCCGTCGGGGTCTTTACTCCGTATGAGTCCTGCAGCTGCGCATTATACAGATCCGGCTCTGCAACAGATGCCGCAACCAGCCTGGCCAGGTATTCCCTGGTTTTAAATTTCTGCCGGAATAAATTCGGCTTTCCTGTAATCGGCACATCCATCGTGCAGTCATCCCGGAGTTTCTCATTTTCCTTTGATGTAATGTGTTTAAATTCCCATTCCAGCGGCTTGCCGTTTTCATCTGTTAACGATTCCGTCGGGGCATATTTTTCATTCTGTTTTGCTTTTTTATTCTCTTTTAAAAACCTGTTCAGTCTGGACATCCCTTATCTCCCTTTCCTGCTCTTCGATTTGTTTCCATGCCTATTCGCTCATCAGGAATCCGGCAAGGTCCTTGAATGTTTCCGGCATCAGGAAATCTTCAAATGTAAAATCTACTTCTTCATCCAGATACTCCCCGTCCGCATTAAATTTAGCAAGGATCCCCCCGTCGATATTACAGTCAATCAGGTCTATTTCCTGCCTGCCCGCATCACTGTTGGGGTCTTCATTGATGATCTGCATGTCAAAATAAACATCCTGTCCGGTATCTTTATACCGCAGCATCAGTTCCCGGAATACAGACGTATTGTAATGCAGCGTCGCTTTCCCGGTGCCTTCCCAGCCGTTCGACTTATTTCCCCGCCCTGTCTTTCCCAGGATCGGCACTTTCGTCTTTTTCTTTGTAAATTTAGCTTCCAGGTCAATCGCCTGCATCAGATTGTACCGCCGCCCTTCAATCGTTGCGTAGCACTCTGCAAGGCCGGCATAAATGGTATCTTTTGCATGCATGATTGCATTTTGTTTTTCTGCCACTCTCCGTCACCCCTTTTCTAAGAGATTGTAACCGTCATATACAGTTTTGACATTGCATTGACAGGGGTAACGGCCATCTCCACCACGACTGCCTTTTTCGTATCTCCCTGGTATACAATCACGTCTGTATCCTTAAAGTTTTCGATCGCCCGCAGCTTTTGCAGTTCCTGGTTAATTTTAACCAGGTCCATCCAGAGGGCATTGCGCCCGGGGTCGTCATTCGGGACACGGCCAATATATTTTGTAGCAAACACTGCAGCATCATCATTCGCAATCTGGTCGCATACCCGGATCGTCTGGTTATCTTTGAACACGTCCCCGAACGTATCCGTTGTGGACACCATCGTATTGATATCATCCAGCACCCGGATATCGTCATTTACGGAATGGAATACAAATTCTCCGGCTTTCACTGCCGCAATCAGTTCTGCCTGTGTGTATTCCGCTTCCAACGTATATTCCCCGTCATAGGCCCGGTTTTGCACTGAAGCATTCACTTTACAGCCCCCTTCTGCACCGGTCGTCCAATAGACGGCTGCCGCTTCATCCGGATATACCTTTTTACCAGTCACATCATCTTTATAAACGCCGTCTGTACATTTATTTTTAATGCTGATGACACCAAGGTAGTCCGCTTTCGGGTACTGGTACACTACAAGCTGGAATTTAATGCCCATTTCATCCCGGAGCCGTTTATTAAATGAAACATACAGCCTTTTAATAATTTCATCTGTAGTAACTACGCCCATCGTGTTATAAGCATAGCTTTCAATTTTGTCCAGGTAATTCTGATAAGATGTGCCAGTGATTTCTCCGTTCGTACCTCCTGATAACGATGCGCCTGATACGGGTGCGAGTTCAAACTTTTTAAATTTGACATAATCGTTGTCGTCAAGCTCTTTTACATCTGCAACAGTCTGTGCATCCACTTTGTCTGTGCCAAAGTAGGTAACCACATCCCACTGTGTATCGTCATCCACATTTGTTTTGACCGTAATTTTCAGGTCATTGCCCCGGATACCCGGATACTTCGCCATGGCATAATCATTGCCTGCTTTTTCGCCCCCGTTATTCAGCCGGTATGCATAAAGGACTTTTGCATTCATAAACAAATCCCGCAGCCCTTTCATGCTTTCATGTGTATACGGGTACCCGAACACTTTCAGCGTGCTTTTCTGGAAGTCTTCGTTATATACCGTAAAAACCTCATCTTCCGGACCCCAGTCAAGTACAAGCGGCATTGTCACATAGCCCCTGTCTGAAAGGGTAGCGGTTGCCCTTGCCACAGATACGAAATTGATATAGGTACCGGGCAGGACTTTGTTCTGCGCAATAAATTCTCCGCCGCCAAATGCCATCAGCCAGTCACCTTACCTTTCAGAAAGCTTTCCATCCTTGCATCAACCTCTGCGATGGTGTATTCCCTGCCATCTTCCAGCAGCGCATTGACCAGATCACGCCGTTTTGCATATTTATCTGACAAGAGGATCTGATCTTTTGTATATGTATTCCCTGTTACTTTTTCTGTTTTCTTTTCTTCTGCCATACCATCCGCCTATCCTTTCTGTTTGAATGACTGGCGCATATATTCCATCCGGTCATATGCAGCCCTCTTCCTGGTAAAGAAATTGTAATTCACAAAAAAATGAAGAACGCCGTCCTTGATTTCATAATGGATATCCGTCCCTAAATACGGTGTCCTGTCAACTGTCCTGACCGTTTCCAAGCACTGGAGCATACGCTCTGCCGCATCCAGGCATTCCTGCCGCGCACGGTCATCTTCTGCGGGAAAGTATTGCACCGCAAATTGATTCCGGCGCCTGTGCCGGTGTGAAGGGTATACTTCACTGTCTGCATGGATGCAGGACAGGAAAAAGCAGGGCCTTTCCAGGTTCTGCGGCACCTCTTCGGCATAAATGGCACAGGTGTCCCCAAACTGCGCATCCAGCGCAATGCCCATTGCTTCCATAATTGCATGGATCATTGCAAATACTCCCCTAAAAACCGCCGGATCCTCCGTCTTAACATGGCTGGCGCCGCATCCCGCACTTCCTGTTCGGAGATGGTCATCATCAGGTGCCCCGGCACCCAGCCCGTATGGCTGGCTGTCCTGTGTCCAAATTCCACATAAGCTGCATACTCCACCGGATTGATAATGTCTATTTTATAAACATCCCCCTCTTTGCGGATCGTGCCAGCCGTCCATCCCCTGCGGAGCGTTCCTCCGTTTTTTCCGGGCACTTTCTGCCCTTTGTGCTGCCTGCCTGACGCACAGGTATAGGAACCGCCGGAATAATCGCCTACCGGCGTCTTCTTTACCACCCTCCTCAACAGCATGGAAGCAAGGTCTTTCGTGCATTTCTCAAGAAGCGCCTGCGCTTGTGCTTCCCTTGCCTGGTTCAGCCTTTCCTGCAGCCTCCTTAACTCACGCAGGTCCAGATTTCCTATCCCTCCCATTTCATGGCCACCTTTCCAATAATGTCAGCATTACTTCCTGATGGGTCGGGTATACAGCCGCAGCGCCGCTTGCTGTATACCCGGCACGCATACCGTTTTGTTCCACGATAATTTCAGACCCGGGCTTAACCGCAATATCCGGCGCCAGGAACAGCCGGATGCTTTGTGACACAGTTGCCGCTGTTTCTGTCTGGACGGCTGCCGGTGACGTTTCAAATGATATCCGGCATGGCAGGCCTTCTGCGGCCACAACTTTTTTGCGCTGTTTCAGTTTTGTCGTTTCGTCTTTTACCTGCGCATGCTCTATTATCGTGCATGTGCCTTCATAGGCCGCTTCCAGACACTGCTTTGCCCTTTCCCTTGCCTTTTGTACACCTACCATTGCAGCCTCCGATAATGCATAAATTCCTTCTGTCCATACGTCAGAAAATGGCTGATCAGCCTGTCCAGACGCTGCTCTGCAGTAAGGCTGCCTTCCCCTGCAGCAAACACGATGTTCGTGTCACCTTCCTGAATCTGCTTTACAGCATAATCCAGGTCAAATCCGGTAAGGTCGCCAGGGGCAAATGTTTTCTTAAATTGCAGAAATTCCCCTACAGCCATATCAACTGCTATATATTCCAGCCCTTTTGGTATGTCTGCTAAATGCGTCTTGTTTTTTATGGAACAGCATACCTTTTCCGCGCAAAAGCCGGCAGCTTGTAAGTCGGCAGCTTTTAAGTCATATCCAAGCATTTCCAGCCGTTCTTTTACCTGTTTCCATCCAATCATCATGCCCCCTATGCAATGTCCGCCATAAATACCTGGTCTGCATACGGAAATGTCACAAGGGCGGTTGCAACTGCCTTGATCCATTTTGCAACCGGGTCATTGGTGGCATAATGCTCAATAATGACATTGCCAATCTCTGTAATGTCTACATCCGGCTTTTTCCGCAGTTCCAGTTCCTCCGCTGTAAGCCCGAACAGCGTTTCCCCCATAGCCCCATCCGGCAAAAATACAAAAGCGCTTTCCGGCAGGTACCGTTTTGCCGTATATTTGCCTTTTGCCGTCAGAATACGGAACTTTGCGTCATAAATTGCAATCTGGGGCAGGCTTAAGGCTTTCAGGAATGTATTTAATTCCTGCCTGGATAAAAGCTTGTCGCTGTTTACGCCAAAGACCGCTTTGCGGACCGTTTCATTTTTCAGTATGATGTTCAGGTTTTTCTTAGACGTCAGTATTCTTGTCGGTGTAAACCCGGTATCATTTACAATTTTGTCCACAGCCATGTCCATATCGTTTAAGATATCCGGCGTGCCGGAAGACCAGGCCAATGTTTTTTTATGGTCTGCCGGGACGCCATAGTCAATATTGGCTTTATATCCGTTTTCATTAATCACCAGCCTGCCTGTGGCAAGCGCCTCGCCCCGCATGGCTTCCACACGCGTCTGTACGGAATCTGAAAGCGCATCCACATCATCGTAAATCCTGTCGACCGCTTCCTGCTCTTCCTTATTGTTTCTTGGCTGTTCCAGATGGATAATTTCCTTTTCAGAAAGCTTTCTTTTCCGTTTAATCAGGGCCAGCTCTGCCGCATCATAGCCGGCTGTTTCCCGCTGGTCAATTTCCGTTTCCGTATCAAATCCATGGATGGATGCAGATACAGGAAGGTTATTAGCGCCACGGATCATTTTAATTTCCAGTGCTTCTGTTTTCCTTGCCGGAAACAGCTCTTCCAGAACCTTACGCTGCGGTTTCCTTGTTTTTGTATAATCAATCAGTTCCTGATAACTGAGTACCTCTTCCAATACTGCCATTATGCAACACCTCCATCCGGATCTTCCCCGCCATCCCTGCATTTAATCCCCGGCAGCGCTTCCTGGATGGCCTTTCCAATTGCCGCCGTATATTCCACGCCCAGGGGCAGGCGTGCCCCGATCACATAAGCTTCCACGGCTAACCCTGCCGGCTGCGGCCCGTAAGTAACATCCAGCGCGTCCATCAGGATACCGGCCGGCGGTTCCGAAAATGCCCCTGCATCTGTTACAGCCACTACTTTTCCGGATGCAGCGACCAGGCTGCCTTTATGGGCGATTTTTCTGCCCCGGCTGTCCGGTTCAATCCCGTCCGGAACGACCGTCCCGGTAAAAGACGCCACTTTTTCGGATGCCAGAAATTCTTTTTCTGCTGCCTTTCTTATCCCTGTCCGATAATACATAGCCCCTCCTATTCTTCGCCCCAGAGGCTGCCCTCCGCTTTGGCTTTTGCCTCTTCATTTTTCCGTGCCGCATACTGTGCCGCGTAGCCTTCCTCATGGGTTTTGCCAGCCTGCGGCTTATACGGCGGCTTTGGCTTCGGAGCGTTCCCGCCTTCCCGGCCTTGCCCTTCGTCTTTGAACAGGAACGGCTTTTCTTTGCGGATGATATTCAGCTGTTCCTCCAGCCCGGTTACTTTTCCGTCATCTGACAGCATCAGCTTAGACCGTTCAAACAGGCCTGCGGTCAGACCTTCATCATGGACTTTTCCGGCAATGGCAAGCTTAATCGCCGTCGTAAGTTTAAGGTCCTTCATTTCACTGTCATGCTTTTCTTTTGCTTCTTTATTTTCGCCCTGCAGCTTTTCGATCTGCTTTTTCAGCTCTTCATGGCCTCCTGCAGATTTTTTCAGTTCTTCCAGCTGCTTATCCCTGTCTTTGACCGACTCCTTCAACGCCTGGTTTTCTTTCTGTACCTCTTCCAGCCTGGATTTTTCCACATAATCATCCAGTTCCTTTAAAGATGCTTCTTCGGCTTTTGCCGCCAGCTCCCCACTGATGCCAAGAGCTGTAAATTCTTCTTTTTTCATTTCTGTCCGGACTCCTTCCTCTCCTGCATGACTCCTGTTATCGCCGTACTGGTATTTTTATGCCGCACCGGTCCCTGCCATCCGTTCCCATTCCCGGTATGTTGTATCCGCAGGCACATAATAAGTCTTACCGTTTTTCCCTCTGGCCGCCCGCAATCCGGCAGGGCCAGTATCATCATCGATATACGGCACTGTCGTTGACCTGCACCAGACATGGAACGGAGGCGCTGTGACCCCTGCCTCATACTTTGCCATTGGCAGGCGCTGCCCATCCATCTGCCTGCACAGGGGCGATGTTTTGGAATCCAGGGTTGCTACAATTTCATACTGTTCTACACCCAATTCCTGAAAGCAGTCCCCCTGTGCAGCTGAACTGAAAAACGCCTTTTCCGTCATGACAAGCCTGCCGGCATTGGATTTTGATGTGTTCATTTTTTTTGCAATGGTATTCACAGCCTTTTGCGGGTCCTGTCCGAGGATGATATTCTGCGTCAGTGTCTGGCTGAGTTCATACACCAGTTTTCTGCGGTCGCCCCAGACACGTTCACTGAAATTTTGCCCATCGGGGGCCCAGGGTGTTTTTATAACCTTGCTGACCGTCCTTTCATCCAGAGCCGCAAATTCCCACCCGACCCCGATGCCTTTCTGGATTTCATAAGCGGTACGGTAATAGCCGCTTTTATAAATGTCCCGCATAGCTGTATCCAGGCTGTCCAAGATATTTCCTGTCATTGCCTCAAGGCTTTGCTGTAAATGCAGCTTTAAAGCTTCCAGCCGGCTGATATGATATCTGGCGGATGCGTTCTCCAGCTCTTTCATCCACCGCTGGTCTAAAGCGTTTTCTTTTCCATGCCGGATATAATCCTGTACATCCCACTGAAATTCCGCCAGTTCACGCCCATGCAAAAGGATCGCTGCCTGCTGCATGGATATCCCGTTATTGACTGCAAACCGTTGGCGCCAGGCCGCGATTTTGCCTTCTATTTCTTTCTGTGCCCGCCGGTAGTGCCTTTCAATTTCCGCGCAGCATTGCAGCCCTTTCTTGTTCTGGGCCTCTTCCAGCAGCTGGAAACGTTTGCGCCAGTATGCATGGCTACCCTTTTTCAACGCCATCCGGATCCCCCTCTTCCTGTACCTTCTGCTGGTTTTTCTCCTGTCCGGATTCTGCTGCGGATTCCTGTTGAAACGGATCGTATGGACCTGCCCCGGCCGCCTCTTCTTCCTGCCGGATCTGTTCCAGTTCTTTTTCCACATCATCCACCCACGGATGGTTGGCAGCAATGGTCCGTCTGGAAATAACCCCCAAACTCTGGCTTGCAATTGCGGCAAGCTCGGAATCATTGCGTACTGACGTCCTGGTCCAGACCTGCCCGACCCTGTCCGGCTCCTTCCCCAAATACCGGCAGATGGCTTTTACAAGCCTGCCAAATCCGCTGCGGAACTCCGTTTCCATAAGCCCTGCCTTTATTTCCAGCAAGGAATACAGGTAAGACAGCGCCACCCCGGAACTGTTGCCAAAATTCTGCGGGTCGGGGTCAATCCCCATACCCTGTTCAAAGATGGCCTTTCTTGTCATTGCCAGCATTTTCTCCCGTGCTTCAACCGGAATGTCTATGGTCAGGGTGCTAAGCCCGCCTTTTCCGTCCTCGCTGCCGTCTATCTTTACTGTTTTATACTTTTTCAGCTTGTGCAGGAACTCGGAAAGCTTTTCCCCCTCATAGCCGGACAGCACAAAAATCACTTCCTGGATATCCTCAAGGTCATTCAGATAGCCACTGTACACCTTGTCATAGGCATCTATCAGTTCTTTGATATCATTCAGGTCATTTTCGCTTTCCGCGTTATTAAAAAACGGGATAAACGGTACCTCGCCAAAACCATGTTCATATAAAGCCGGGCCCTCCAACGTGCCTGACGGGTCATACGGCTTGTATCCGTAAGAAGCCGAAAACTGCAGGGTATCCAGGGCTGCACGGTTTTCCTTGCAAAAAGACCAGCAGGAAGCCTTGTCCCAGTACTCATAAATGTTATAGACCTTGCCGTTTTCATCTGTCTGGTCATACATCCGTAAAAACCCGGACAGCTCCCTTTCCAGATCGTTGGTCCATACCGGTATACACTGTTTGGAATCAACCACCGCATACCGGAACCCGCCCTGTTCATTCACCCAGTAATGCAGCCAGGCTGTCACACAGTTTGAAGCATTGATACACAAATTCTTGCAGACTTTCGCAAAATCATCCCCCAGAATTTTTGCAACCGATGCATTCAGTTCTTTTACACCGGTATCAAAAACCGGCGGCGCTGTAAACAGGTACGATGCTTTCTGGTTTACCAGGATATTGTAAAAATTACCAGGCACCCGGTTATCTGCCGCATGTAACGGATGGCTGTACCCCGGCGCTTTCGTGCCGCGGCTTAATATATCGTTTTTCTTTCTGTAATAGCGCTCCGCACACAGCGATTCGCGCACGAACGCACGGTATGGCCTCTGGCAGCGCCTGATCAGCTTTTTCATTACTTCAAGTTCCATTTCAGCATTCCCTTTACTCTAAAAATGAAATCCCTGCTTTTTTCTGCATCTCCTCTGTCGCATACCGCATGGCATCCATCAGATGGTTAAAGTCATCGATCGGGGTATTGAGCCTTTTGCCCGTCTTTGGATCAACCATCCATGTGTAATTGGAAATCTCCGTCAGAAAATTGACACATCTTGGATGAATTATGATATGATAATCTTGGAGGTAATCAATCCCATTGCTTACACTGTCTTTCCCTTTTCTCGCCTTGCGTATCCTGGTAAGCCCCAGTTCTTTTAAACGGTCAATACTTTTGGGTTCCGCGGAATCTGCCCGGATCCTTTCCTTGGCATATCCCATGCCTTCCACTTCCCTGGCGATCGCTTCATTGCTCATGCCTTCCCGGTACATCTCATCAAATACCCAGAGCGTCCTGCCCTTCGTATCGATCAGGCCGCAGAATAACGCAGACGGGTCATTGGTATACCCAAAGTCAAGCCCGAAAACAGATTTTATCCCTTTTAGTCCGCGTATTTCATCAATACTAAAAGCTTTTTCTTCCCAGTTCTCATAGATCAGGCCGTCCACGATCCCCCATTCACCAAGCCCTGCCACTTTATAACGCCTGGGGTTTCTAATCCGCATTTCCTCAAATGTCCTGCGGTCCGCTTCATCCAGCCACTCATTGCATAAATAATTGGTTGTCAGGGCCAGTGTTTCCTCATCCGGTGCATCAAAAAACCGCTTTTTGATCCAGTGGTGCTCATTCCATGGATTCAATGTCAGGGTAATCTGCTTAAACAGGCCTGTCTCTTTTGGGATCGCGCCGCGGATGGATTCATTCAGCATATCAAAATCTGCTTCATTTCCAATCTCGTACGCTTCCTCCATCCACGCCCAGCACAAATAGCCGCGTTCCACCGATATGGAAGTAACCTTAAGCGGATCATCCAGCCCCCTGAAATAGACCTTCTGCCCGGTTGGCTTATACGTCATTTCCAGCGGGTTTTCCCTGGTGTCCCAAAACATCTGCACACCCAGCCTGTTTATGGCCCATTTCAGTTCCGTAAAACAGCTGTCCTTTAACGTCCGGTATGTCTTGCGCACAACCAGGGTATTTGCATCCGGATATTTCATCATGTGGATGATATACCAAAGCGCCGTTGTTTTGCTTTTCTTGCTGGCGCGGCTTCCTTTGCATACCCGGTAGCGGCCTTTCCACCTCCAGAAGGTGCCATACCCCTTTCCCACAAGGTCTGGAAGATAGACCCTGCTCTCCCTGGCCGTCCGGTTAGTCTTCAAGCATTTCATCCCCGGAGATCACTACCGGTATCGTTCCCGCAAAACTGGTATCTGCCTTTGTCGAATAGCCATAGTTTGACATCCAAAGCCCTGCAAGCTGGGATGGTATCATTTGCAGTTCAAATTTTTTGCGGGCATCCACTTCACATTCTTCGCGCATGCGCGTAACGGTGTCAGCATACCGTTCATCATCCGCATAGTACTCATAAAAAGAAGCCCTCGAAATCCCTGCAAATACACAGAACCCTTCAATCGTGTAGGTTATGCTCCTTTTCAGGTCCTTGCTGACAAACTCTGAATTTTTGGAACTGAAATCATGGGTAAGCACCAGCTGGCTGTCACAATCCGCTTTAAACGCCTCCCATGCCTCCTCCAATGCCTTCACACTCCTGAATTTCCTTGTCCTGCCCATGGCTTCACCTTCTTTCAGACAGCAAAAATGGCGGCAGGAAAATGCCCCTTGTGTGGTACTTTTTCCTGCCGCCATATTAACACATGTCCATACTGCAAAAAAATGCTAAGATTTTTCTTTCATACACTTTTTCTGAAATTCCTGCAGCGCCTGTCCATGGATGGTGTATATATTCCGGATGGAATAATGCAGGTCTGCTGCAATCTGCTCAAATTTTTCAAACCTGACATAACGCTTATACAGCACTTTGATCCGGTCGGCATTTTGCAGTTCATGAATCCGGCAGATCACCGCATGTCTCAGGCACGCATTCTCTTCTGCCATCCGGTCAACCTGTGCTTCTAATTCGATCAGCTGTAGGACTTCCCCGGTGCTGTATGGACAACCGTGTATCGAACCGGCCTTCCCCATTCTGCGTGTTATTTCAGCCCTCAGTTCTTCTTTTTCATGTACCTTCTGGCTGAGGATCACTTCTGCCCTATACAACTGCTGCAGGTATTCTTTCGCTGTCAGCCTGCCGCACTGCTGCACAGGGTCTTTCCTGTTTTCTTCCTGGTTCCAGGCCTGCATGCTGTCTGCCTGTCGGCTGCATTTCATGAACCATCACCTTCCTTTTGTGAATATCTGATCTATCCAGTTTATTTCCTGCCTTATATGGTCAACCTGGCTTCCTTTGCTGTTATCAGCGGTATGTATTCCCCTGAACCGTCCAGCTCGTAA
>CANOET010000033.1 GCA_947564835.1 uncultured Eubacterium sp.
TAGGGATTCTTAACATTCTGGAATAGGAGCCGGAAGCCAGGCCATTTCCCCCTCATCCGGCGTCCGCACGACAATGCATCTACTCATCCTGGGGCTCATGCACCCTGCAGTCCAGCCAGAATCATCCGGCACAGCAGTACTATTCTGCCAGATATGGTTTGATCACTTCTAAGATGGCATCCAGCTCTTCTTCTGCATGGATAGCCAGATCGATTGGTTTGGACAGGTCCAGGCTGAAAATGCCCATGATCGATTTTGCGTCGATCACATACCTTCCGGAAATCAGATCGAAATCATAATCAAACTGTGTGATCGCATTTACAAATGATTTTACCTTATCGATGGAATTTAGCGAAATCTGTACGGTTTTCATTATGTAACCTCCTTTGATCTTGTATTCAGATGATACTTCATCGCATTTTATAGTAACTTGTTTGTGCCGAAAAGTCAATATATAGAACGAAAAGAGTTTAAATAATTAAGAAAAGAGTTTAAAATTATGAAGAAAGCAGCGCTCCACAATCTGGGCTGCAAGGTCAATGCGTATGAAACGCAGGCGATGCAGCAGCTGTTAGAAGCAGCAGGCTATGAAATTGTAGCATTTCATGAAAAGGCGGATGTATATGTGATTAATACGTGTTCCGTGACGAATATTGCAGACCGTAAATCCAGGCAGATGCTGCACCGTGCGCGGAGGCAGAATCCGCAGGCCGTGATTGTCGCTGCCGGCTGTTATGTGCAGACGGCGGGCCCGGATGTGGGAAAGGAAGGAATTGCGGATATTATTCTTGGCAATAATAAAAAGGAACATCTGGTGTCCATGATTGAACGGTATCAAAGGGAGCAGGCGACGGTCACGGACTGGGAGGATGTAAATCAGGGGAAAAAAGAATATGAGCGGCTTGCGGTCAGCCGCGCGGCCGGGCATACGAGGGCGTTTCTCAAAATTCAGGACGGCTGCAACCAGTTCTGCAGCTATTGCGTGATTCCTTATGCAAGGGGCAGGGTGCGAAGCAGGCGGCCGCAGGAGGTGCTGGAGGAAGTACGCCGGCTTGCGGCCAGCGGCTGTAAAGAAATCGTGTTGACGGGAATCCACCTAAGTTCTTACGGAATGGGCATGGATGAGCCGGATGAAAAACTGCAGAAAGAACATGCAGGGTTTGATCTGGATGGAAGTCCGCAGGAAGGGCACGCGGGGTTTGATCTGGATGGAAGTCCGCAGGAAGGGCACGCGGGGTTTGATCTGGATGGAAGTCCGCAGGAAGGGCACGCGTGGTTTGATTTGAATGGAAGCCCGCAGAAAAGGAATGCGTGCTTTGACCCGGACGGCCCCCGGCAGGAGCTGCTGCAGCTGCTGCGCCTGATCCATGAGGTGGACGGTATCTGCCGGATCCGGCTGGGGTCTTTGGAGCCTGGCATTATTACCCGGCCGTTTGCGCAGGCGCTGGCGGGGATGGAAAAGATCTGCCCGCATTTTCATTTGTCTTTGCAGAGCGGCTGCGATACGGTGCTGGACCGTATGAACCGTAAATACCATACGGCGGAGTTTGCCGAAAAGTGTGAGATTTTACGTGCCTGTTTTGACCGTCCGGCGATTACGACGGATGTGATTGTCGGTTTCCCGGGGGAGACAGAGGCAGAGTTTGCCGCGACGCGGGAGTTTTTGGAGCAGGTGCATTTTTATGAGATGCATATTTTTAAATATTCGGTGCGCAAGGGGACGCGGGCGGCGGCGATGGACGGGCAGGTTGCGGAACCGGTGAAGGCGGCGCGCAGCGCGCAGCTGCTTGCGCTTGGGGAGCGGATGTCGGCGCAGTATAGGGAGGGCTTTGCGGGGGAAGTCAAAGACGTGCTGCTGGAAGAGCCGTTTGTGCTGGACGGCAGGCGGTATGAGGCCGGGTATACGAAGGAATATGTAAAGGTTGCTGTCGTATCGGAGCAAAACCGCGCGAATTGTGTTGTCCGGGGGGAAATAACCGGACATTTGACACGGGATATTTATCTTATGGTTGAATTTTAGCGCCAAGTATATTAAAATAGAATCGGGTATGCCAACGAAAGAACGCATCTGCCCGGCCAGGCGGGCATGGGCAAAGAACAGGAATGAGGTCGTGAAGTATGCAGGATAAAAGTAACACACAATTTTTCAGGGTGGAGAAGGAGCCGGAGATTCAGGTAAAGGATATTATGGAACATGTATACCTTTCCCTGAGCGAAAAAGGCTACAATCCGCTGAACCAGATCGTAGGGTATATTATGTCCGGCGATCCGACTTATATTACAAGTCATAAAAATGCCAGGAGCATGGTTATGAAGGTGGAGCGTGATGAACTGGTGGAGGAGATCTTAAAAGAGTACATCCGGGTTCATTTTCAGTAAGCGGAGGTACTGGCATATGCGTGTAATGGGGCTGGATTTTGGTTCTAAGACAGTGGGTGTGGCAGTCAGCGATCCGCTGCTGTTAACGGCGCAGGGCGTGGAGACGATCCGGCGCAAGTCCCCGGACAAGCTGCGCCAGACGCTTGCGCGTATCGGCGAGCTGGCTGACGAATATGAGGTGGACCGGATTGTCCTCGGTTATCCGAAGCACCTGAATAATACCGAGGGGGAGCGTTGTGAAAAGACGAAAGAATTTGCCGGCATGTTAAAGCGGCGTACCGGGCTTGCGGTGATTCTTTGGGACGAACGCCTGACGACGTCTGCGGCGGATCAGATTCTGATGGAAAGCGGTGTGCGGCGGGAAAACCGGAAAGCATATGTGGATCAGATTGCCGCGGGGCTGATCCTGCAGGGATATCTGGATCTGCTGCACAGATCCGGGACGGAACCGGAAAGTATGGAGGCAGCAGAAATATCCGGGACGGAACCGGAAAGTATGGAAGCAGCAGAAATATCCGGGCCTGCTGCAGGGGACCGGGACGGAGCCGGAGCGCAGGGAGGCAGCAGACGCTGAAACTGCCGGGAATTTTGGAATTTTGACAGATAGACACAGATTCACATCAAGAAAGGAAACAGAAATATGGACGATTTATTAAGGGAAGCGGAACAGATGATGGAAGGCGAACCGAAATACGAAAAAATATCGTTTTATGACGAAGAGCAGGACGGTTTCGCTGAATTTTTTGTATTGGAACGGACAAAATTAAACGGGACGGAATACCTGCTGGCGACACAGGAGCTGAACCAGGATTCGGACGGCTATGTGTTTAAAGTGGTTGCGGAGCATGCGGAAGAGGATGCGGAAGTAACGATGGAACTGGAGCTGGTCGAAGACGATACGGAACTGGAAGCAGTCGGCAAGGTGTTTGCGGAGCTGTTAAGTGATGATCTGAACATTGAAATATAAAAAGGAGATTAACAGGTGGCGGAATCAAAATTAAAGATCATTCCATTGGGCGGATTAGAACAGATTGGAATGAACATTACTGCCTTTGAATATGAAGACAGTATTATTGTTGTGGATTGCGGATTGTCATTCCCTGAGGACGATATGCTCGGAATCGATCTCGTGATCCCTGACATTACGTATTTAAGAGAGAATATTGAAAAAGTAAAAGGGTTTTTTATCACACACGGGCATGAGGATCATATTGGTGCGATCCCGTATGTACTAAAAGAGATCAACGTGCCGATTTATGCAACGAAACTGACGGTCGGGATTATTGAGCATAAGCTGCGGGAGCATGACCTGATGCGCACAGTCAAGCGCAAGATCGTGAAATATGGGCAGCATATTAACCTGGGATGTTTCCGGGTAGAATTTATTAAGACAAACCACAGCATCCAGGATGCGGCGGCGCTTGCGATTTATTCGCCGGCGGGCGTTGTGATCCATACCGGGGACTTTAAGGTGGATTATACGCCGGTCTTTGGGGATGCGATTGATCTGCAGCGTCTGGGCGAGATCGGGAAAAAAGGGGTGCTTGCGCTGATGTGCGACAGTACGAATGCGGAGCGCGCCGGATTTACGATGTCGGAAAAGACGGTCGGCAAAGTGCTGGATACGATTTTTACAGACCATAAAAATAAACGGATTATTGTTTCGACGTTTGCGTCTAACGTAGACCGTGTGCAGCAGATTATTAACTGTGCGTATAACCATGGCAGGAAGGTCGTGATCGAGGGGCGCAGCATGGTGAATATTATCAGTACGGCGACGGAGCTTGGGTATATTCATATTCCGGAGCATACGCTGATTGATATCGAGCAGCTAAAGGATTATCCGGATGAGCTGACCGTGCTGATTACGACCGGCAGCCAGGGCGAATCCATGGCGGCGTTATCGCGGATGGCAAGCGGCATGCACCGGAAGGTAACGATTAAGCCGAATGACCTGATCGTATTAAGCTCCAGCCCGATTCCTGGAAATGAAAAGGCTGTGACGAAGATTATCAACGAGCTTTCGATCAAGGGCGCGGACGTGATTTTCCAGGACGTGCATGTATCGGGGCACGCGTGCATTGAGGATATCAAGCTGATTTATTCGCTGGTGCATCCGAAATACGCGATTCCGATCCACGGGGAATACAAGCATTTAAAGGCACAGGCTAAAATTGCCGAGGAGCTGGGCGTTTCGAAGGAAAATATTATCCTGCTGTCTTCAGGAGACGTGCTGGAGCTGGATGAAAACAGTGCGAAGGTCACCGGCAGGGTGCATGTCGGCGATGTGATGGTAGACGGGCTCGGCGTCGGCGATGTCGGAAATATTGTCCTAAGGGACAGGCAGCACTTGGCGGAAGAAGGCATTATTATCGTTGTGCTGACATTGGAAAGCGGCTCGGGCATGGTGATCGCGGGGCCGGATATTGTGTCCAGGGGATTTGTGTATGTCAGAGGGTCAGAAAGCCTGATGGACGAGGCCAGGCATATCTTAAACGGTACGATGGATAATTGTATGAACAAGCATATTACAGACTGGGGCAGGATTAAGACAGAGATTAAGGACGCGCTCGGAGATTTTGTCTGGAAAGAGATGAAGCGCCGTCCGATGATCATTCCGATCATTATGGAAGTGTAAAGGAGCAGCAGCTGGGTGATGAATCAGATAAATGAAGCGTTAGAAGGGCTGATCCAGGCAATCTGGGAAGGCGAGGAATATAAAAGCTATCAGGAAATACGTGCGAAGGTGCATGAGCAGCCGGAATTGGAACAGAAAATCCATGCGTTCCGCAAGAAAAACTACGAAGTGCAGAATCTGACGGACGAACGGTCCTTGTATGACCGGATGGACAATCTGGAGCGCGAAGGCACGGAATTTCGCAAGGATCCGCTTGTGAATGAATACCTGCGGGCGGAGCTTGCGATCTGCCGCCTGTTCCAGCGCATCAACTGGGAAATCGTAAAAAAGATGGATTTTGATCTGGGGTTTGTGATCGATCCGTAGATCCGAAGGGAATGGAAGGGAGCCGGAGCATGAGTGCCAGTAAAATTGTATGGAAGGGAGCCGGAGCATGAGCGCCAGTAAAATTGTCATGAGGCTTGTAAGTATCAGTTTTACCGTGCTGCTGTTTCTAGTGGCGGTGTACGGGCTGTATGAGCTGGGGCTTCGGTCATACAGTTATGGATACCGTATTTTTGCAGAACCTCCGGTGTCCGCCGGGGAGGGAAAGGACAGGCTTGTGCAGGTGAAGGATTCCATGAGCGATACGGATATTGCAAAAATGCTGGAAGAAAAAGGGCTGATCCGCGACCATCTGCTGTTTGTGCTGCAGCTGAAAGTATCCGGATACAGCGGGAAGCTGAAAGCCGGGCCGTATACACTCAATACCTCTATGACAGCAGAGGAAATGATGCAGGTCATGAGCCAGGAAAATCTTACAGACACAGGGCAGGAAGAAGCAGAATGATCATTGATGAAAGATTTGTAACCTATATAAATGCGCTGGACCCGGGAAATACACCGTTGCTAGACCAGCTGGAACAAGAAGCGCTCAGCACGGATGTTCCGGTGATCCGTAAAGAAACGCAGGCGTGCTTAAAGCTTTTTTTAGCCATTCAAAAGCCGCGGCGTATCCTGGAGGTCGGTACGGCAGTCGGGTTTTCCGCCATTTTGATGAAAACGTATAATCCGGCGGACTGTACGGTTACGACGATTGAAAATTACAAACCGCGGATACCGATTGCCCGGGAGAATTTCCGGCGGGCAGGGATGCAGGATGGGATCGAGCTTTTGGAAGGGGACGCCGCGCAGCTGCTGGAGCGTCTGGAAGGGCCGTATGACCTGATTTTTATGGACGCGGCCAAGGGCCAGTATCTGCGTTTTCTGCCGCAGGTCGTAAGGCTGCTTGCGGATAACGGCATGCTGATTTCCGATAATATTTTACAAGACGGGGACATTATCGAATCCAGATATGCGGTGATCCGGCGCAACCGCACGATCCA
Source organism: uncultured Eubacterium sp. (assembly GCA_947564835.1). Lineage (GTDB taxonomy): Bacteria > Bacillota > Clostridia > Lachnospirales > Lachnospiraceae > Eubacterium_J. The sequence continues at coordinate 6,382 of CANOET010000033.1, forward strand.
CAGGCGCATGCGCAGGTATTTGTACGAGCTGACGCATCATGAGCGCCTGGTTACCGCGGTATTTCCGGTCGGCGACGGCATTACGGTCAGCAGCAAAAAACAAGGGGACTGAATCAGGAGGACGAAATGGGACATCCGGAATTGCTCGTTCCGGCAGGCAGCCTGGAGGTATTAAAGATCGCGGTCATTTACGGCGCGGATGCGGTATATATCGGCGGGGAATCGTTCGGGCTGCGTGCCAAAGCGAAAAATTTTACATTGGAAGAGATGGCACAGGGCATTGCCTTTGCACATGCACACGGGGCAAAGGTATATGTAACGGCAAATATTTTTGCGCATAACGAAGACCTTGCGGGCGTGCGGGACTATTTTGCACAGCTGGCACAGATCCGTCCGGATGCGCTGATTATTTCGGACCCGGGCGTATTTACCATTGCAAAAGAGGTCTGCCCCGGGATCGAAGTGCATATCAGTACACAGGCAAATAATACCAATTATGCGTCCATGCGGTTCTGGCACGGGCTTGGTGCGAAGCGCGTCGTCTGCGCCAGGGAGCTTTCTTTGGAGGAAATCCGGGAAATCCGCGCGCAGGTTCCAAAGGAGCTTGAGCTGGAAGTGTTTGTGCATGGGGCTATGTGTATTTCCTATTCCGGCAGATGCCTGTTGAGCAATTATTTTACCGGAAGGGACGCCAACCAGGGGGCGTGTACGCACCCGTGCCGCTGGCAGTATGCGGTTGTGGAGGAAAAAAGGCCGGGGGAATATCTGCCTGTTTATGAAAATGAGCGGGGGACTTATATTTTTAATTCCAAAGATCTGTGTATGGTAGAGCATATCCCTGACCTGATCCGGGCAGGCATTGACAGCTTTAAAATCGAAGGCCGCATGAAAACGGCGCTGTATATTGCCACAGTAGCCAGGACTTACCGCAAGGCAATCGACGATTGTCTGCAGTCGGAAGCATTGTTTGAGCAAAACCTGCCCTGGTACCGGGAGCAGATTGCAAGCGGGACGTTCCGGCAGTTTACGACCGGATTTTTTTACGGAAAGCCGTCAAAGGAGGCACAGGTATACAACAGCAATGCGTATGTAAAAAATTATACATACCTTGGCATGATTGAAGGGCAGGACCAGGCGGGGGCTTACCGGATCGAGCAGCGCAATAAGTTCTGCGTCGGGGAATGGATCGAAGCCATTTCGCCGGACGGGACGAATCAGGCTGTCCGGGTAGTATCGATCACAGATCAGGATGGGACGGTGATGGAATCCGCGCCGCATCCGAAACAGGCGCTGTGGATCGGCCTGGAATGTCCGAACGGGCAGGCAGGCCGTTTACATCCATATGATATTCTACGCAGAAAAGAGGAGGACTGACAATGGGAAAGGACAAATATGTAGCGTATGTGGGAACCTATACGCACGAAAACAGCCTTGGCATCCATATCTATGATGTGGACGTGGAAAACGCCGAAATTACAGAACGGAAAATGGTTCCGATCAGCAATTCTTCGGATGTGATTATCTCACATAACGGAAAGATCTTATATTCGATCGCGGATGAAGGTGTGGAAGCCTTTCACATCAAAGAAGACGGTGATCTGGAGACAATCAATAAAAAAATGATCGGCGGCATGCGCGGCTGTTACCTGGAGCTGGACCGGGAAGACCGGTATCTGTTTGTCGCGGGCTACCATGACGCGCGGGTATCGATGATGCGCCTGAATAAGGACGGTTCGATTGCAGGCATTGCGGACGGCGTGTTCCACAAAGGCATGGGGCGCTGCATCGCAGAACGTAATTCCAGGCCGCACGTCCACTGTGTTAAGGTAACGCCGGACCAGAAGTTTTTATGCGCCGTAGACGGCGGGCTTGACCATGTGAAGATCTACCGGCTGGATTATGAAGGCGGTCAGCTGATCCACCATGATATTTTAAGATGCCCGCTGGATTCCGCGCCGCGCGCCATGCGTTTCAGCAAGGACGGCCAGTTTGCCTATGTGCTGTGCGAGCTTACAAATGTTGTGAACGTATACCGCTATTATGTAACGGAAAATGATAACCCGGAGTTTGAAAAAATCCAGTCCATCTCGACAAAGGATCCGGCAGAAGATGAAGTATGCAGCGCGACCACGATGGAATTTTCACCGGACGGACACTATCTGTTCTGCACGGACGCCGGAATCAACGCCGTGCTGGTCTTTGAGGTAGACAGGCAGACAGGCAAGCTGTCGCTCGTATGCAATAACCGCATCGGCGGCGAATTTCCGAAGTCCATTGCCGTATTTCCGGACGGAAAGCATTTTATGTGCCTGAATCATGACAGTAATTCGATCGGTATTTTTTCGATGAATTATGAAGGAAATTATTTTCTGATGCATGGAAAGCCGGTAGAAGTCGAAACGCCGAATTGCGTTTACATCCATAAGCTTCAAGCAGGAACAGAAAGAAGGGAAAGGCATGGCAGAGAAGTACCGTTTGGTAACAAGGAGTGATTTTGACGGCCTCGTATGCGCGATGATCTTAAAAGAGATGGACCTGATCGACGATATCAAGTTTGTCCATCCCAAAGACATGCAGGACGGCCTGATTCCGGTGACAAACCGTGATATTACGACAAACCTTCCCTATGTGGAAGGCGTACACCTGGCTTTTGACCACCATTCCAGCGAGGTTACGGAAGATGAAGAAAAGCCGGACTATATCATCGAAGGAAACGCGCCTTCGGCTGCGCGTATCGTCTATGAGTATTACGGCGGAAAAGAAAAGCTGCCGCGGATATCCGATGAGATTATGGCAGCGGTTGACCAGTCCGATTCCGCACAGTTTGATCTGGACGACATTCTGCACCCGGACGGCTGGACGCTGATGAGCTTTTTGATGGATGCCCGGACAGGGCTCGGACGGTTTCATGAATTTCGGATTTCCAATTATGACCTGATGATGGAGCTGATCGACTATTGCCTGGAGCATCCGGTGGAAGAAGTGCTGCAGCTGCCGGACGTAAAAGAACGGGTGGATTTGTATTTCCGGCAGCAGGATGATTTTAAGGCGCAGCTGCAGCGCGTGACAAAAATGGTCGGCGATGTGGCAGTTATTTACTTAAAAGAGGAAGAAACAATCTATACCGGCAACCGTTTTTTAGTTTATGCATTATTCCCGCAGGCGAAGATTTCCGTACATGTGATGTGGGGCCTGCGCAAGCAGAATACGGCGGTAACGATCGGGAAATCGATTATAAACCGTACCTCGCAGATCGATATCGGGGAATTGTGCCATTATTACGGCGGCGGAGGCCACCGCAACGCGGGGACATGCCAGCTGCCGAATGATGAAGTGGATGAGATTCTGCCGGATATCTTAGACCTGCTGAATGAGAAGCGGACACTGAAAGATCTGGACAAGAAAAAGGGGCCGCGGTTTTCATAAGGAAGAAAAGCATAAGGAAGAAAGGCATAGGGAAGAAAATACGGCGTCTGCAGAGAGGAAGCGGACGCCGTATTTTTTTGTGTCTGCGGCACATTGTTTATTTTGCTGTCCGGAATGAAAAGCTGGAACGTCCGGAAAGAAAAATGTAACAGGTAAACTTTCGCTCCTAAGTTTTTAACAATTAAAAAGTATTAAAAAAACATGGAATTTAATTAAAAAATTGTTGAAAATTTTAAGAAAAGTGTTATACTTAATTTAGCTAATTTTATACACAGAAAACATTATTTTAAGTAATCAGCAGCGATTGGAGGAGGAAAGCAATGAGTAAAAAAAACAGCGGGCAGACAGGGGCAGGCGGCAAAGGGAGATTTTTACAAAGCATCCGCGGGAAGATCTTTCTGATGGGAGGGACAGCGGTTACGGCGTCGGTCATTCTCGGAGCGGTCGGCATCGTTTCCTTAAAACAGAACAACAGCAACCAGGATGTGCTGACGGAAATGAACCGCATCAACCTGTACCAGTATGAGAACCAGAGTCTGGACACTTCCTATCTGTATTTTCTGGAAGACACGTATCTTAAGGATATCGTAAGCAATGCAGAGCGGATGGAGGATACCGTGCTGACGGCAAAGCAGTCTGCGGGGGACAGGTTTGCAGAGGAATTAGCGGCTATGGAAAGCAGCGTGTCTGCGTGCGGGGATAACTATCGTTCGATCCTGGAGATGGGCGGCGTGCGCGGATATACGCCGCAGACCGGGAATTACCAGCAGTTTTTAGCACAGGATGAAGAGCTGGAAGCGGGGTTTGCGGCAGTCGCGGACGACCGGTCCTGGGTGGACGGCAGCTGGGTTACCATTGGAAACGGAGCCAGCCGGGTGCGCGTCGGGGGCAGGAATTATTACAAATATACGTATCAAAGCGAAGTGCCGGCGGTTGGAAAAAGGGATCAGTTCCTGGCGAGGATCGGCGCAACGGCGGTCGACTATAAGGGTACGATTGTTGTAAATAATATTGAGCTGTTTAAAGGGAAGCAGCGGGACCGGATTGATTTTGGCTCTATGACACAGGAAGACTTTTCAGGCTCTTACGGGACGGCGGTGAAAGAGCTGACCTTGGGGGAATTTAACGGGAAGCCTTCGGTACTGGCAGACAGCCTGTTTGCAAAGGCCAACGACAGCTGGGAAGAGGTGTCGGTGAAGTTTCCGCTGAAGGATTATGAGATTCAGGACTATGACAGGCTGTCCTATGATATTTATTTTGAGGAAGGCACTTACCAGGAGCTGACAGCGACCTTTGCGATTGCCGATAAATATGATTTTGCAAAAGGGCTGAAAACGCTGAACGAGCTGTTCGCGGCTTACAGCAAGCATGTCGTGGAAGGGGCGGATGTGGCGCAGGAAGCGGAGGAAATCCGGCAGCTGTTTACACGCATCAGCCAGAACCTGGATACATATGTGTCCGACCAGCAGCTGCATCAAACGCTGGCAGAGCTTGTGGAAAGCAAACTGCAGGTATTTGAGGACATGGCAGGCCAGGACCAGACAATTTTGGAATTAAAAAAAGAAAATATCACCCTGTCGCAAAATCTGACCGGGCTGACCAGCGAGGTGCGCGGGAGTGTGGAAGAGACGACAAAGGCATCGCAGCAGCAGATGACCGTTATTATTATAGCGGTGCTGGCAGGCAGTTTCCTTGTCCTTGTATTTCTGACCTTTGTGATCAGCAGGAGCATGCAACGCAGTATCCGCGTTTTCCGGGATACGCTGTCCGAGATGACACAGGGAAATCTGACCGTACGCGCAGACAGCAGAGGAAAGGACGAATTTGCGCTGTTCGGGCAGTTTGTAAATGCGTTTTTGGATAAGCTGGGCGGAATTATGAAAGAGGTGCAGTATATTTCCAGAGAAGTCAAACAATCCGGAGAAGCCTTGGATGAGATGGCATCCAGAAGCGGACAGACATCTGCGGACATCAGCAGCGCCGTCAACGAGATAGCGTCCGGGGCAGTCACACAGGCAGATGAGTCCGAAGCGGCAGCCAGCAAGATCGAACAGATGGGGCATTCTTTTGAAGCGATTGTGTCCTATGTCAACGATCTGGGCAGCATGGCGGAAAACATGACGCAGGTCAGCCGGGAATCGGTGCAGTTTATGGATGAGCTGCGCGGCGCGAATGAAAAGACCGTCCAGGCATTTTCGCAGGTATCCAGCCAGACGCATACGACCAATACGTCCGTCCAGAAAATCCGTGAAGCGACCGAACTGATTACATCGATTGCCAGCCAGACGAACCTGCTGTCGTTAAATGCAAGCATTGAGGCGGCACGGGCAGGCGAAGCAGGCAAAGGGTTTGCGGTAGTTGCTTCCGAGATACAAAAGCTGGCCGAGCAGTCCAGCCAGTCGGCGGAAACGATCGGCAGGATTATCAGTGACCTGACGCAACAGGCAGACCTGACGGTGCGTATTGTGGATGAAGTATCGCAGGTAATGGAAATGCAGCAGTCCAAGCTGCAGCAGACGCAGGAGCGGTTCGGTATGCTGGAAGAGGGCATCAGCCAGTCCGGCAGGGAGACGAGCCAGATCCGGGAGCAGACGGATGTTTGTGATGCGGCGAGGGCGACGGTGGAGGATGTGATTGTGAATCTTTCGGCGATATCGCAGGAGAATGCGGCTTCGACGCAGGAGACGACGGCTTCGATGGAAGAGCTGAATGAGACGATGCAGCGGCTGGCGATGGCTTCTGGGAATTTGAAGGAGATGGCGCAGCAGTTGGAGCAGGATTTGAATTTCTTTAGGTTGTAGTTTTGGGGAGTTATGAAAGGGCTTGATTGGCCAGGGGAGGGGGCTGTGGCTAGCCGGACAACTTCCCTGGCCGCAGCCCGCAAAGTCGTCCGGTTAGTAACCCACTAAGTCCGCTGCACTCACACTTTCCCGCTCAAACGCCGGTACTCCTCCAGCCTGCGGGCCGCATCCTTCCCTGCCTTTTCAAACAATTGCTCCGCATGGTCCGGGAACTGGCGCGCAAGTGCCGAATACCGCACCTGCCCCATCAAATACTCGCGGAAATCGCCCGCCGGGTCTTTGGAATCCAGCGTAAACGGCTGCTGCCCTTCTTTCGCCAGATCCGGATGGTAACGATACAGATGCCAATAACCGGCTTCCACCGCTTTTGCCATACTCTCCATGCTCTTGCCCATACCGCACCGCAGTCCGTGGCTGATACACGGCGCATAGGCGATAATCAGGGAAGGCCCTTTGTAGCTTTCCGCCTCGCGGATGGCCTTTAGCGTCTGGTTTTTATCCGCACCCATGGCAACCTGTGCGACGTAGATATTCCCATACGTCATCATCATTCTGCCCAGGTCTTTTTTCCCGGATTTTTTCCCGGATGCAGCGAACTTGGCCACTGCTGCCGCAGGGGTGGATTTGGATGCCTGCCCGCCGGTATTGGAATAGATTTCCGTGTCAAAAACAAGCACATTTACATCTTCCCCAGATGCAAGCACCTGGTCCAGGCCGCCGTAACCGATATCGTAGGCCCAACCGTCGCCGCCGACCATCCAGATGGAACGCTTGATGAGATAATCCCTGTTTTTCCAGATCTCACGCAGCAGCCGCAGCGTTTCCGGCTCTCCGTCAATCGGCGCGTCCTCGGTAAGCACGCTTTCCAGTACTTCCAGCACTTCCTCGGATGCCCCTTTGGAAGCTTCGCCTTCTTCCCGCACCTGCATCCAGTGCAAAAAAGCATCGTTCAACATCGGCGCGGTTGTGACCAGATCTTTGTTCAGCAGCTCCTTCATATTCTGTTCGATGCCGTCGCGGATCTGGCGTACGCCCAGATACATCCCGTAGCCGTATTCGGCATTGTCTTCAAACAGGGAGTTTGCCCAGGACGGCCCATGCCCGTTATGGTCGCATGTATAGGCCGTTGTCGGTGCGGAAGCGCCCCAGATCGAAGAGCACCCGGTCGCGTTCGCGATCATCATGCGGTCGCCGAACAGCTGTGTGACCAGCTTGATATACGCAGGCTCCCCGCATCCTGCACAGGCGCCGGAAAATTCGATCAGCGGCTGCTTAAACTGGCTGTCTTTGACAGTCCTGCCTTCAAACAGATCCCCTTTGTCATCTACCTTGCTGACTGCATAGGCCCAGTTCGCCACCTGTTCCTTGGTCTGGGTATCCAGCTTTTTCATAACCAGCGCTTTTGGCTTTGCCGGGCAGATATCCGCGCAGTTGCCGCAGCCGGTGCAGTCCATCGTGCTGATCTGGATACGGAACTCATACTCTTCCAGCCCTTTGCCTTTTGCCTTCTGTGTGCGGAAGGACTCCGGCGCGGCTGCTTTTTCCTCCGCGGTCAGAAGATACGGGCGCACGCAGGAATGCGGGCAAATATAAGAACACTGGTTGCACTGGATACAGGTCTCTACATTCCATTCCGGCACATTGACCGCGATGCCGCGTTTTTCATAAGCTGAGGTGCCGTTTGGAAACGTGCCGTCCTCCATGCCCGCAAACGCGCTGACGGCAAGCCGGTCTCCTTCCTGGCGGTTCATCGGGCGCATGACGGCGGCTACAAATTCCGGTTCTTTGATGCCGTCGGTCTCCTGCTTCTTTTCCTCGTCTGTAAATGTCTTCCAGTGTGCCGGCACCTGGATCTTTACAAGGTCCGTAAAACCATGCTCAATCGCTTCATGGTTCATGCGGATAACCTGTTCGCCTTTTTTGCCGTAAGCTTTCTGCACGGCGTCTTTTAAATACTGCTTGGCCTCTTCCTGCGGCAAAATATTGGCCAGCTTGAAAAACGCGCCCTGCATAATCATATTGATACGGTTGCCAAGCCCGATCTCTTCGGCAATCTTTACCGCATTGATACAGTAAAAATCGATCTCGCGTTCCGCCAGCTCCCGCATCATTTTTTTCGGCAGATGCGCTTCCAGATCCGCGCTGCCCCACATGCAGTTGAGCACAAACGTACCGCCCTGCTTTAGGCCGTGCAGCAGATCATAGCTATGCACAAACGACTGGTTATGGCAGGCAATATAATCCGCCTCGTCGATCAGATAAGCGGATTTGATCGGCTGGCTTCCAAAGCGCAGGTGCGAAGTCGTCAGCCCGCCGGATTTTTTAGAATCATAAGCAAAATATGCCTGCACAAACTGCTCCGTATGCTCCCCGATAATCTTGACCGCCTGCTTATTCGCGCCTACCGTGCCGTCAGAGCCAAGCCCCCAGAATTTGCAGCGGACCGTGCCCGCCTTTGCCGTAATGATCTTTTGCGCGGGCGGCAGGGAAGTATGTGTCACATCGTCTGTAATCCCGACCGTAAACCGTTCTTTTGGAGAAGCGCTTTTTAAATTGTCAAAAACAGCCGCAATCTGGGCCGGCGTCGTATCCTTGGAACCAAGCCCGTAACGTCCGCCGATAATCACAGGCGCATGGTCCATCCCATAATAACAATTCCGCACATCCAAATACAGCGGCTCGCCCATAGCCCCCGGTTCTTTGGTCCGGTCCAAAACAGCAATCCGCTTTACCGTCTTTGGCATGGCTTTTAAAAAATGTGCAGCAGAAAACGGACGGAACAGGTGTACTTCAAGGACGCCGTATTTTTCCCCTTTTTCATTAAAGTAATCTACCGTCTCTTCGATCGTACCGCACACCGAACCCATCGCAATAACGACATACTCCGCATCGTGCGCGCCGTAATAACAAAACAGCCCGTACTTCCTTCCAGTCAGTGTATTGATCTGGTTCATATAATCTTCTACGACCGGGACGATGCGGTCATAAAACGGATTGCAGGCTTCCCGCGTCTGGAAATAAATATCCGGGTTCTGCGCCGTCCCTCTCGTAACCGGATGATTCGGCGACAGCGCCCGGTCACGGAACTCCTGCAGCGCTTTCTCATCGACCAGCCTGGCGAAATCCTCATAAGAAAGCGCCTCGACTTTCTGCACCTCATGGGAGGTACGGAAGCCGTCAAAGAAATGGATAAACGGCAGCCGGCCTTTGATTGCCGCAAGATGCGCAACCGGAGCCAGATCCACCACCTCCTGCACGGAACCGGATGCAAGCATCACGCAGCCCGTCTGCCTGGCCGCCATTACGTCCTGATGGTCGCCGAAAATATTCAGCGCCTGCGCCGCAATGGAACGCGCACTGACATGAAACACACCCGGCAGCAGCTCCCCGGCAGTCTTGTACATATTCGGGATCATTAAAAGCAGCCCCTGCGACGCCGTAAATGTCGTCGTCAGCGCGCCCGCCTGGAGCGATCCATGAAAAGCGCCTGCCGCGCCTGCCTCAGACTGCAGCTGGGCTACCCTGACCGTTTGTCCGAATATATTTTTCCTTCCGTTCGCCGCCCACTCATCAACCACTTCGGCCATTGTGGAAGAAGGCGTAATCGGATAAATCGCCGCCACATCCGTAAAGGCATAGGCTGCATATGCCGCGGCTGTATTGCCGTCAACCGTCATTTTTATCTTTCCCATAGCGCCCTCCTTACAGCCTGCTGCCGTTGTCGACCCATTCCTTGGCATGTTCCACGGCGCTGGTATCCGGAATGGATACATTGGATTTTGGCGCATGATGGCCCGTTCCTGCCCAGGCTGCGGTGGACTGGCTGTCTGACTGGGATGTTTTGTCAAGGCGCTGGTTGGAGGCGCCGGTTAATGGTTGGATTTTTTGATCGTTCATGTATGGTTTCCTCCTATCGAATGCTGTGTGATTCTGGTTTTGGGGCAGAATACACACGCAGTTGTCTGTTTTTGTATGACTGTGTATAGCTTATCCGAAAGCAGGAAGTTTTATGCATGCAAGACAATGCCGATTCAGAACAATTATATGTATAGCTTAACCCGGATGAACCAGAAAAGAAACTTTTTTGACATTGTGTTGCGTTTTTTGGCTTCCCCAAAGATCTTGGTTAGCCTATGAAGCTGAAATAATTCAGTGCCATGGAAAGCAGGTGAAAACCAGCCGGATGAGGGGGAAGGGTTTGGCTTACGGTGTCTGCATAGATAATTAAAAATGTAATTGGGCGGAAGTTTACTCTCATCTCCATCTGCGTAATCTTCTGGTGTGATGGTAGAATGGTTATCGGAGATTAATTTTTCTTTATAGAATATTTTCTGGTCTGAATGAAGCAGGAAATCACTGTCAAGCACTTTTTTAAAAAAATGAATGACGTTCTTGCCAGAAAATTGACGTTCCTGCCAGAAATCTTGTTTTTTGCCAAATTTCCGCTACAATAAGAAATAGGTAATTTTGCGGAAGGCAGACAGATTGATGTGCCGGATGCAGCCGGGACGCCTGTTTTGACAGATGGAGCCATAGAAGGGGCTGTGGCAGCACGGGTTGTTAAGAAGGATGGTTCTGTTATTGAGGTGGATGCAGATGAGCTGCAGAGTGTGTTAAAAGACAGCGGGTTTGAAGGTGCAGAAGTGATATTGCAAAATGATCTGACAGGAGACGTCAGTCTTATTATTAAAATTGGCTGCACATTGGATCTGGGCGGACACACGATTCATTCAGACAGTAAAGATGCTATTTATGTGCAGCAATCAGGAACGGTAACTATTAAAGGCGAGGGAGCTGTCATTTCTGAGACAAACAATGCACTTTTGATATTAACTGGGAAAGTGATACTGGAGGGTGGGAAATTTACCAGCAGAAAAGAGAATTTTTCTTCTGTATATATGGCAACTTCGGAAGCGGAACTGTTTGTCACGGGTGAAAATGTGACTATAAGTCCAAACGCAAATAGTATTGGATTGGGTGTCTATGACGCAAAGAAAATTAGCCTTTCCGCCGGAACCTATTCCGGATTGGAGAATACGATTATAGTTTCTGATAAATTTACCCTTGGCGATCTGCTGGGTCATACGGACCGTGACCGGTATGCCTTTTACAATGGGGATCAGCCTGTTACGGGTATACTGGGCGAAAAGCAGCTGGGCGGAGAAGTTACCATCAGGCCTTGTAACCACGCAGCTGCAGAATATGTCGAACAGGAGGGAACGGACCAGCATCAAAGAAATTGCCCTGCCTGCGGTGATACAACGGTATTTGACTGTGTGTATGGAGATTACGGGAAAGTGGATGGGCAAAACCACAAGGGCGTTTGCATCTGCGGCAGGGAAGACGTTCGTCCGCATGAATGGAACTACAAGAACAGCGGAGGGGAAAGTGCCAAAGAAATTATCCGCAGCTGCAGTGTCTGCCCCAGTGAGGAACTTGTAGGCACAGTTTCGGTTACAGATGATTTTACAGTGCCTTATGGCGGGACAAAAGGCCATGTATTGGAGGTTACGGCAAATCCGTCTGACCTTGTATTGGAAAATATGAAATGGTCTTGCGAGGGTACTGGTGCAATTGACGCAGATACGTCCACATGCAGCTTGCCGGAAGATTTAGCAGCGGGTGTATATCCCTGCGAGTTTACTGCTTCCTGTTTCGGAAATGAAATGAGTCTGCTGGTAAAGGTAACGGTTGCCCCTGCGCCGCTTACAGCGGATATGGTAATGCTGTCTGCGGAAAGCGTTGTTTACGATGGCAGTGAGTGTCGGCCGATCGTATGGGTTCCCGGATTGACGGAAGGAACGGATTTTGAGATTGCTTACAGTTCCTTTGATTTTACAAATGCCGGAACAGTTACAATTACGGTTACTGGCAAGGGGAATTATCAGGGTGTGGTGGAAAAGGCATTTACCATAGAACCGGCAGGATTGAGAGCGAAAGGTTCGGGCGTGGCCGACGGTGAATACGGTACCAGGCTGTCGGATCTTACGGTCAGCGGACTGACTGCGGTCACAGAGTGGGGCCAGAAGGAAATTGCCGGTACATGGAAATTTACCGATGACCGGATTCCGGATGCAGGCGACCGGGTGCCTTATACAGCCAGATTTCAGCCTGCGGCTGGCGCGGATAATTATAAACTGCTGGAGGCGGAGGCGGCAGTGACGATCCGTAAGAAGCAGGGGATTCTTACTGTGCCGCAGACGGAAATTGGCAAGACGTTCGGCGATGCGGAATTTTCCCTGGGCGCTGCGGCGGATGGTGACGGCGTGATATCTTATGCATCTGATAACGAAGCTGTGGCAAAGGTTTCCGGGCAGGGGAACGTTACGGTGCATGGAGCCGGAAAGGCCGTGATTACCGTATCCCTCGCGGAAGGCAGGAATTATACCAGCGCGCCGGATCAGTCAGTCCGCATTTCGGTGGAAAAAGCGGCGGCGCCGATACTTGACGCGGAAACGAGGAATTATACTTCTGCTGCAGGTTCTGACGGGGAAGTGCGGGAGGATGTGGCAGCCAGGCTTCCGGCAAACCGCGGGCAGACGGCATACACGGTGCGTGCGGAGGATGCGGATGGTATTTTGTCTGACATATCCGTGGATCAAAACGACAGCCTTGCGTATACGGTAAAGGGACATCAGGCAGTAGGAAGCAAAGCGCTCCTTACGGTAACAGCGGAAATGGGAAATTACAGGGACGCCGTGTTTACGCTGCAGATCGAAGTTGTGGAAAAAATACAAGTGGAAATCACCGCACAGCCGCAAAACAGCGTTTATAACGGCATGCCGCAGAACGGATTTACGCAGCTGTCGGGAAGAACGGTCAATGGCAGTTATACCGGAGATTATGAGTTTCTTTATGAAGGGACTAAGACGGCCTATCACGGCAGTGAGCCTCCGGCAGCGGCAGGTACGTATACGGTAACCATCCGTGTGCCGGACGATGAGCCTGCGTATACCGGGGCTTCGCAGCCGGTCTTGTTTACCATTGAAAAATCTGCTGTAACCATCCATGCCGACGATCAGACAGCAAGAACCGGTGACCCGCTTCCAAAGCTGACCTGCACGGTATCCGGCCTGGCTGGGCAGGACCGGCTTGCCAGGGAGCCGCGGCTGACTTGTGATGCGGATATGAGAACGGCTGGCAGTTATACAATTGTAGTAAGCGGCGCGCAGGTGCCGGATACAGATAATTATAAGGAAGAGATTGTTTATGAAAATGGGATGCTGACCGTATCAGGGACGAACCAGGGCGACGGCGCAGGCAGCCCGGGCAGCGGTTCTGGCAGCTCCGGTACAGGCGGCTCCGGCAGTCCCGGCAGCGGTTCTGGCAGCTCCGGCACAGGCGGCTCTGGCAGTTCCAGCGGTACGGGCGGCAGTTCCGGTGATATGGGCGGCAATTTGGGCGGTATCGGCAGCCCGGGCAGCGGTTTTGGCAGCACAGGCTCCGGCACAGGCAGCAGCAGGCAGCCGTTCCTTAAGGACAGCTCCGGCAGGCAGGGATGGGATGTGATCCGGGCAGCAATACAAAAAACGGAAACTACCCAGCCGGGGGAAACGATAGCGGTAGACATGAACAGTGCGTCCGTGGTGCCAGGCAGCATTCTGACCGGGATCCGGGGCAGGGATGTTACACTTGCTTTTGACCTGGGCGGCGGCATAGTCTGGAATGTAAATGGAAAAAATCTTACGGCGGAGACGGTTGGCGATACGGATTTTTCGGTTCGGCCAGATGCAGGAAAAATACCCGCGGACCTGGCAGTAAGCAGGGCAGACGGGGAGGCTTATCTGTACTTAAGCCTTGCCCATGAAGGGACGTTCGGCTTTACAGCGGAGCTTTCCATACAGCTGGGAAGCGTTGCAGGTAACATAACCGCTGCTGCAGCTTCTTCCGCAGGCAGTGCCGCGGCAGAAGGATATGCAGGGATGTACGCAAACCTGTTTTATTACAATCCGGCCCTGCACACGCTGGAATTTGTCTGTGCAGGCAAAATCGGGGAGGACGGCACCGCGCATCTTCCATTTGCCCATGCTTCGGATTATCTGCTCGTCCTGTCCGCACAGCCGCTGAACCAGACGGATGCATCCCAGGATACGTCCGGCTCCGGAGAAGGGGAGCAGCCGGAAAAACCGCAGGAACCGGACGCGGACATCCATGTACCGTCCAGCTCCGTGAGGCTGTTAAAAACCGTATATACCTATAACGGCAAAGCAAAAAAACCATCCGTAATTGTGACTGGCAAAGACGGCAGGAGGATATCCGCAAACAATTATTCCGTGCGGTATAAAAATAACAGGAAGGCTGGAAAAGCCACCGTCATTGTAACGTTTCAAAACGGCTACAGCAGAACGCTAACAAAGACATTTACCATACGTCCGGCGGGGGCTTCCATCAAAAAGCTGACGGCCCTGCCAGGAGGCTTTGCGGTTAAATGGGCGGCGAAGGATACGCAGGCTGACGGATACCAGATCCAGTATTCACGTAGCAGTGCATGGAAGGGAAAGAGTGTGCGTACTGTATCTGTGAAAAAAGCATCTGCATGGAAAAAGAATGTGAAGGATTTGCAGGCGGGAAAGAACTATTATGTGCGTATCCGTTCTTATAAGATAGTAAAAACAGGCGGGAAAAACAAACGCGTTTATTCTGCATGGAACAGGGCAGGACGGGTGAAGACACTTTAGGTGTGGCGGCGTTTGCGTTTTAGAGTTGCTTGAAAGTGATTTGCTGCCCGGGGAGATGTGGCTAAGCGGACGACTCTGCGGGCTGTGAACCGGGGACGCGCCGGGAGACACACCTTGGGCGGACTGGGGCAACGCTGCGGTGA
>CANOET010000034.1 GCA_947564835.1 uncultured Eubacterium sp.
GCGCCCGGCCGGTGCCACTGTGTAAATGCAGAATGCCTAGGGATTCTTAACATTCCGGAATAGGAGCAGGAAGCCAGGCCATTTCCCCCTCACCCGGCGTCCGCATATCCTATATCCCCGCCTCCCCCAACATCATTTCTGCCGCAAAACAAATATCCAGCAAATACTCATCCCTTAAAATACCGCCATATCTTCCCCCAATGATCATTCCTTAAAATATAACGCCGGATATACTGAAATGTCTTCTCCTCCCCATCCCTCGCCAGCATGCGCAAAAGAATCTCCAACTGCCTGCGCGTATCATCATGAACAACCATATAGTGTTTGCGTTTTTCGTAGTATTCCAGCGGATCAGTATCCTGGTATTTTTCTTTTCGGTAGTTCTTGGATGCACTGATGCGGTCTACAAACATCTCTATCACATAGCGCACCGGCATCTTCATCCCTGCCACATGCCTGCCCTGCGGGTCAGTATCTGCCGTATAGTCAATCCAATACTCGGCGTGATGCTTATTGCGCCCTTTGTGGTGCAGCCATGCGGTTGAATAGCCGTATTTTTCCCGTTCCCCGTTGTGCGGGCTTTGGTCATCCCTGAAATAGCGGATGCCTATGCGCAGCTCCGGCCAGGTGTATTTGGACAGGTCGTGCAGCAGCCCCTGCCGGTACAGCCCCAGCCGGAAACAACCCTGCATAACCAGCTTTTTGTGATGATTGATGGTTTTTAAATGTTGTATTGCGTTATATATATAATTCATTTTCCCTGCTCCTGTAACATTTTTGCAGTATCACAAGCTACTGCTTTTCTTTGCCGACCAGAATCATAATTGCCTGCGGCGGCATGATGATCTGCGGCATTTTTTCCATCAGCTTCGGCGGTTCGCAAAACGGCTCATCCTTATCCGCCGTATTGACCGCCAGATGCCAGCGGAGCTTGCGCGGCAGCTTCGGCAGCGCCAGATGCTGCTGCTCCACATGGAAATTCAGCCCGATATAGATAAAATCGTCTTCTGTCCCGTCCTCACGCAGCGCATAAGCGCCGTAATATAAAATTCCGACTGCGTGCGGATATAAGCTCTGCGATACTACCCAGGCATTTTCCCCATGATAAGACAAATCCGGATAGCCTTTCGATGCATAGTCACACATCTGCATCGGCCGGTTGCTTCTTAAGATCGGATGCTGCCTGCGGAAAGCAATCATCTGACGAACAAACCGGGCATATGGCTGGCAGCGCTTCTGGCTGCTCCAGTTCACCCACCCGGTCTTATTGTCCTGGCAATAGCAGTTGTTGTTTCCCTGCTGGGAATTGCCAAATTCATCTCCTGCAAGAAAAATCGGCACCCCCTGCGCGGCAAGTACCAGCACAGCCGCATTGCGCATCTGTTTCCTGCGGTATTCCAAAATGCTGCGCTTGCGCGTCGTGCCTTCCACACCGCCGTTGCAGCTGAAATTCCATAAAAGCCCGTCCCGGTTATCCTCACCGTTTGCCTCATTGTGCTTTTGGACATAGCAAAACAAGTCCGCCAGTGTGTATCCGTTATTTCCGGCAACATAATTCACAAACCCAAACACTGGGTTCTGGCGCTTGAGCTGATTTAACAGCTCCGGCATACTTCCGTTATTCCTGCTTAACAGCTTCCTTGCCGCATACAAAAAATCTTCATTATAAACAAATAAATGCGGATAAGACGTTTCTTCCCGGAACAGCCTCTGGCTGAATCCTTCCGCAAACAGTTTTGTCCGCTTTAGAATCAGATCCTGTGCCATTGCATCCACAGGCAGCGCGGCGCCTAACAGGTGGAATCCGTCTACATGGTATTCCATCACCCAATAGCGCAGGATCTCTACCGCGATATTCTGATTCATGTGTTCGTCAAAATACATTTCCAAAATGCATTCCATTTGATTCTTATGCAATTCCCGTATCAGCGCCTTCAGCTCCAAAGAGGGCTCTCCGCCCGCGGCGTAAGAAGCTTTCGGCGCATAATAGTCGCCCGGCACATATCCCCAGCAGTTCACCTTATGCGTCGGGTCCAAAGCGCCGTCATCCAGTAAAAACCCCTCTTTCGCATTCGCACTCCAGCCCTCCAGGTCCTGCTTTTTTTCTTCCTCCGGCATCAGCTCTTCAAATTCATAGACCGGCATCAGCTCCAGGGAAGTCACCCCCAGCTCCTTCAAATAAGGGATCTTTTCCATCACCCCGGCAAAGGTTCCCTTTTTCTTCCCCGCCAACCCTGCATCCATTGTAAAACTGCGGACATTCAGCTTATACATAACCATTTGTTCCCGCGGAATTTCCGGAAAACGGTCGCCGCACCAGTCAAACTCCGTAAAATCAAACCCTGCATACACTGGATGATGTTCTTTCAGCCGCCCCGCATCTGCCCATTTCTCCCGTCCGATCACCTTGCGGGCATGCTGGTCAAAGACCACCTTTCCGTCAATCTCATAATTGTAATGCAGCTTTTTCCACTTCAGCCCCCGGATTCCAACCGACCGCAGCGCCCCGATGCAGTACGCATCCGGAACCGGAATCCTTGTTTTTTGGCCATTTGCTGAATATAGTAAAATTGCACATGTCTGTTCTTTTTCGCCTTCAAATGTAAAATAAACGGTATCTGCCATTCTGGATACACCGATTTTCGCATAATTTCCTTCAATGATCGTATATTCCATATCTTTTCCGCCTTCTCCTGTGTGCCTGTTAACTGGAACTAAATCCTGTTTCTAATCTGTATCCTTTCATTTTCACAGCTTTTATTTGCTATTATAGCATTATGTCTGATTGTTTGTATATCTTTTTCTTGCAATTTACGCAAATTTTTCCGATTAAGGGCTTAAATTTATGAATTGCTCTTAAAAACCTATTTCCGACAAGAACACAGACGGCCCGACCTGTTTATTTCGCATCCTTGCAGCATAAGACAGATAAAGCTCCTTTTTTGCGCGCGTCATCCCAACATACATCATCCGCCGCTCCTCCTCCAGTTCTTCTTCCAGCACTGCTTTTTTATAAGGGATCAGCCCTTCATTCACGTCCGGGATCATGACAAGGTCGTATTCCAGGCCCTTGGATGCGTGCAGTGTCAGAATAGAGATGCTGTCTGTATCTGTCTGCCTGTGCTGCTGTTCGTGTGTTAGTTTTTCTGTATAATCTATGGTAAACCGGATCCAGTCCTGCAACTGCCTGTATTCTTTTGTGCTTTCCTGAATCTCATCCAGTATCTCAAATAGTTCGTCTGCCGGGATCTGGCGGCTGGCGGCATATTCCTCCAGATATGCGTCGTAGCCGACTGCTTTGCGGATATAGTTGACTGCTGCGTACGGTGTAATCCTGGATATGACCTGCAAGTCGTATTTCAGCTGTTCGACGCGCTCTGCGATCCAGGACTGTTCCTTGTAATATTCCTGCCATTCCGGAAAGGAAACCTCCTGTGCCTTAAGGCTTTCTCTGCTGATATAGCGTTTCGGGCGGTTCATGATGCGCAGGAAGTCTTTCCGCTCCCTGCTGCCCTGTGCCAGGCGCAGATAAGTTTTGATATCCTGTGCGATCCAGTGTTCATACAGATTCGGAATCCGTTCTTTTGTGCGGAACGGAAGGTTGTACTCCATCAGCTTTGCAATCAAAGCCCCTGGCTGGGTGTTGGTCCGGTACAGCACTGCCATCTGGCTGTATGGGATGCCCTGCGCGGCCTTGTGGCGGATCAGGTCTGTCAGCGCCTGGTTTTCTTCTTTCAGTGTTTCAAATTTTGCCAGATAAAAGGCCGTGCCGTCTGCACCCACGCTTTCGATCTGCTTGTCAAAGCGGTTCTTGTTACAGCGGATCAGGCTGCCGGCTTTTTGCACTACTTCTTTCGGGCAGCGGTAATTGACGGACAGATGGATGACCTGCGCGGACGGAAAGTCTTTTGGGAAGTCAAGCATCAGCTGCGGCCTGGAGCCGCGGAACCGGTAAATCGACTGGTCATCGTCGCCTACTACGAACAGGTTTTCTGCTTTCCCGCACAGCAGCCGCACGGTATCGTACTGCAGCTGGTTAATGTCCTGAAATTCATCTATCATAATATAAGAAAACTTCTGCTGCCAGGCTGTCCGGATGTCTTCGCGCTGTTCCAATAATTCTTTTGTAAAGACTAAAATATCATCAAAATCAATCCGGCGGCTGTTGTGCATATACCTGGCATATTCGCTAAACAGCAGGCAGAACTGGTCTTTTCCGCAATGAACCGGATGATAGTTTTCCAGCGACGCTCCGCTGTTTTTCAATACGCTGATTTCACTCAGAATATGGCTGGCAAACTCGGACTCGTCTTCGCATTCCATTTTATTTTTCGCGATAATTTCACGCAGGAACTGGTATTTGATTTCTTCGCTGGCAATATTGGAGGCTGTATAATGATAGGCATGTTTTAAGATCGTAAAGAAGACTGCATGGAAGGTGCCGAAGCTGACACCGGGATATTTTTGGGAAGTCATCTGTTCAAAACGGGCCTGCATTTCCCTGGCTGCCGCTTTGGTAAAAGTAACGACCAGGATCTGGCTGGGAGGAATCCCGCATTCCGTGATCAGATATTCCGTACGCTTTGTGATAACCGCTGTCTTTCCGCTGCCGGGGCCCGCCAGAACCAGGCAGGGACCGGTTGTATGAGCGGCGGCTTTCTGCTGGGATGGATTCAAATTCATAGATTCGCCTTTCGTAACCTTTTATTTTTTATTGGATAAAAAAGCGCCCGCTGCCTCAAACAGACAGCGGGCGCAGACTGCAAAACCGCTTTGGCATTCTGATGTGCATGCAGACTGCCGGATTTATGCCCGGTGCATCGAGAACTTGTCCATTCCGTAATGGTCCAGATTTCCATGTACCGTCCGGTCATCTGCCTGCGATAACAGGGCATCACGGTTCTTTTTCGATTTTACCTGATCCTGGAACGCACTCGGCCCGCCGACACAGCCGCCGTTACATGCCATACCTTCAATAAAATCTTCCGGCAGTTTGCCGACTTTCATCAAAAGCAGCGCTTTCTTACATTCTGCAGCGCCGTTTGCCCGGCATACTTTGGCATCCATTTCCTGATCGGTTTCTTTTAAGCACTGCAGGACAGCTTCTGTTACGCCGCCGGAATTGCCGAAACGTTTGCCGAAAATACTGGATTCCTGATATTCATTTTCAGCCGGCTCCAGTGCAATGTCTTTGACTTTCAGAATCGTACGGATCTCGCTGTAAGTCAGCACGGCGTCTGCGTTGCCTTCGATCTTTTGATCCTTCACTTCTGATTTTTTCGCGATGCAAGGCCCGATAAATACCGTGTAAGCTTCCGGATCCACCGATTTAATCATGCGGGAAACGCCGCACATCGGGGATACCGTTGTAGATACATGGTCTTTTAATTCCGGATAATGCTTGTAAACCATATTTACAAATGCAGGGCAGCAGGAGGTCGTCATCTTCTTGCCTTCCTTATACGCTTCCGCCCACTCGTCCGCTTCGCTTGCCGCGGTCATATCGCCGCCAAGACCGACCTCAACCGTATCTTCAAAGCCTAATTTTTTCAGCGCGTTTTTCCAGCTCTGCATCGTAATATCCGCACCGAACTGGCCTTCGGTCGCCGGTGCAACCATGGCGTATACTTTTTTGCCGGATTTTAACGCCTCGATCACATCCACAATAAACGTCTGGGAACCGATGGCGCCGAACGGGCAGTTATGGATACACTGGCCGCAGCGGATACATTTTTCCTTATCGATTACAGAAACATTATACTCATCGTATGTAATCGCATCTACCGGACATGCAACCTTACACGGACGCTTCACACCGACAATCGCATTGTACGGACATGCTTTGGCACACTGGCCGCATTCCTTACATTTGGACGGGTCGATATAAGAACGATCGCGACCCATCGTAATCGCACCGAATTTGCAGGCATTTATACATGCTTTGCCAAGGCAGTTCTGGCAGTTATCGGTTACGGTATAGCTGGAAATCGGACAGCCTTCGCAAGCGGAACCGATAACCTGGATCACATTTCCGTCATCCTGATCCCTTAAGTTCTTGCCTTCTGCCAGGCGCACCCTTTGGCGGATAATCTCCCTTTCCTTATAGATGCAGCAGCGGAACTGCGGTACCGGACCCGGGATCAGCTTTTCCGGAATAAAGTCACGCTGTTCTTCCAGTGTGCCGTCAAAGGCCAGCTTTGCTACTTCATACAGGACATCATGTTTGATCTTGATTACATTCTCATCATTGTACATCTGATTTCTCCCATCTATTTATTTTTTATACCAGCTGCTGTTCCGCATCCAAAGCCGCGACGCAGAAATCCTTCCACAAACGCGCACCAAGCCCCAAAACCGCATCGCGGACATTCCCTGTAACTGCGGATATATCCGGAACATTTTATGCCGGCAGATTTCCATTTATTCTTGTGCCGCCGGGCCGCAAGCCCTTTCCGCGTTATTATAATATAAATTTCGAAGAAAATCTACATTTTCTGCATTTTTTCCAGCCTTGTACTGAAAAAAATACGAAATCGTTGTTCTGACTTATGCACCCGCTTCCCGCTTTATGCATACTTTATAGTAAAACCATATAGGAGTTTTCCATGTGCAACTGTTATCAATCTAACAACTTTGGCGCTGCGGCGTATTCCATGCAGCCAGGCGGATTTTCCAACGCAGTGGACTGCACCTGCTTCCTTGCGATCGCTACTGTTCCATGGCAGCAGTTTACCAGTTCTTACGAACCGGACCAGGCATTTTCTATCGGCACAATATTCCCGGAGCTTGACAAACCATTTCTTGGAAGGGGTGTGAGAAGATGATGAATCAGGCAAAAAGCAGGCAGGAGCTGTTATCGTGGATCAATAAGGTCAGCTTTATGGCTTATGATATGGCGCTGTATCTGGATACGCATCCGGATGATACGCAGGCGCTGGAATTTTTCCAGAAATACAGCCAGATGCGCCGCCAGGCACTTGCCAACTACGCGGCACAGTTCGGCCCGTTAACGATGGACTGCATCAATCATGAAGACCACTGGCAGTGGGCAACACAGCCATGGCCATGGGAAGGGGGATACTGCTAAATGTGGAATTATGAAAAAAGACTGCAATACCCGGTAAACATTACAACTCCGAATCCGAAAATCGCACAGGTGATTTTATCGCAGTTCGGCGGACCGGACGGCGAGCTGTCTGCTTCGATGCGGTATCTGGCTCAGCGGTATACGATGCCTTACCGGAATGTGGCGGGGCTGCTGACAGATATCGGTAGTGAGGGAGCAAAATGCTCCTCGCTACTGCCGTTTTTTTTACCGGGGTTTCCCGGTAATTCTGCCAGCATATAAGACCACTTGTAAGGGAGCAGATTTAAGTATATCTCGATATGCTCCCTGCTGTGGACAACAATCTTCTCCACAATGTTCCGGTAAAAGGTATCGTCTTGTTTTTCTCCCAGGGCCAGGTCGCGGATTGTAGCGGCGATGTCTGCCATCATTTCTTCCTGATTGGCAGTAATCTCTTTCTGCTTCCGGGCCTCCTTAATCCGCTGTTTCAAATTCTCCATGTCCGTATCATAACGCTCCGACATCCGGCGGTATTCGTCTTTGGAAATGTCCTGCCCCAAGTACAGATCAAGGAGCCGCTCCTTTTTCTCCGCAATCGTTTCGCGTTTTTGTTCCAGTTTGCTGACATTCATTTCCTCACCTTTAGAAGCTGACAGAACCAGCTTGACGATTTCAACCAGATCAGAAATGAGCCGTTTCTTATTGTGCCGTAAATGCTTGATAACCATTTGGAGCATCAGCATAAAGTCCTCGTCACGAATCTGCTGGTTGACCTCACAGCCAATTTGATTGCCTGCCTGATCCGTTTTCGGAAGTCCATGCTGGGCCGCCTCATAACAACGCCATGCCTTGTATTGGCTCCCGTCCTTTCGCTTCTTCGTTCTTGAAACAAACCGGGAACCGCAGCACCCACATTGAATCTTACCGGAAAGGCAATACCGGTTACTGTGTTTTGCTTTTTGTTCTTTAGAGGGAGAACGGCGTTCCAGCTCTTTTTGAGCCTTCTCAAAGACTTCCCTGCTGATAATGGGTTCATGGTGATCCCGCAGGACAACATATTCCTCCTGGCCACGGTTTGCCTTCTTTTCATGGCTCAGGTAGTCAGGCGTATACGTCTTTTTCTGTATTAGGTCGCCGCAATACTTCTCATTTCTCAAAACACGGAGAATCACGGTATTTGACCATTCTTTCATGTGGGTAGAAGTCTCGGTACCAGCCTCCCGCAGCTCGCGGGCGATTGTAAAGGTACCTTTTCCTTCCTCTAAAAACTTATGATAGATCAGCCGCACCGTTTCCGCGCCATCCTCGTTGATATAGAGCTTTCCGCCGCGAACGTCATATCCCAGCATATCACGGCCAAACACAACTCCCTGTTCCATCCGGCGTTTCTGTCCCCATTTCACACGTTCGGAAGTCTTACGGCTTTCCTCCTGCGCGATGGAGGCCATGATCGTCAGACGCAATTCTGCATCGGGGTCTTTTGTATTGATATTGTCATTCATAAAAAGAACATAGACACCAATCTTCTTTAAATCGCGGGTGTATTGCAGAGTGTCCACCGTATTGCGGGCAAACCGGCTCACCTCTTTTGTGATAATTAAATCCATTTCGCCAGCCTTGGCCAGCCGGATCATGCGGTTAAATTCTTTCCGCTTTTTTATACTGGTTCCTGATATACCTTCATCCGCAAAAATCTGTACCAGTTCCCACTCAGGATTCCGGTTAATATATTCACGGAAATATTTTTGCTGGCTTTCAAATGAATTTGCCTGATCGTCCTTGTCTGTGGAAACGCGGCAGTAAGCACCTACCTTCAACATAAAATGAACTCCTTTTCAAAAAATCATGTTTATCGGGTGTTGATCTTATTCTATTTGTAATGCTTGAATCTGGCAATGATACGGATTTTAAGAGAAACGGGCTGCATATTTTTGAACTACTTTATCCATGCAAGCCTCAAATTGGGCCTGCGTCAATTTGCGGCTTTCCAAAAGAGAAAGTAAGATTGCCCGCTGAAAATTGATTTTAAAATCCTTACAATCCAGTTTGTCAATACCCGGCTGCTCCGAATTTTCAAGAACATATTCCTCATTTTTCATAGGCAACACCTCCCTAAAGGAATGTATGCAAATAGGTTTGTACGATATTATATTTTTCTACTTACTAAAAACGGCCACACCGGTATAATTGGAGCCGCATAACATATAGCGGTAAATGTCCGGTGTGACCGTTTTAACTCTGGTTTATTTCTTATCTGTTCGCCATTTTTGCCACGCTCCCCTGACGATAGGGATATCACAGGCCGCCCCTGACAGGGCTGTCATAACTCTTTCACCTCCGCTAAAAGCGCCCCGAACGTCCTTCCAAGGTGTGTCTCCCGGCACGTCCCCTGGCCACCGCCCGCAGAGTCTGATTATTGGCAGGTTTTACAGCACCTGAATTTGCGTTTCATGTAAGCCTGTGAAAACCAGGCCATTTCCCCCTCATCCGGCGTCCGCATAGCCATTAAAAATGCAACACAATGTCAATTCTGTTGCCTGAGATCAAATTTTTGCCATTTTGTTTCGTCAAAGTCCTTCAAAAATTCTGCTAAAACATGATCTGACATCTTTCTCCGTCCGCATTGCCAATAAAAAACACCCTACAAATCTTTTCCAAAATAAAGCACCAGCTCCCCCTCTTCCCACTGCGAAAATAAAAATTCCATAAATCCGGCATGCAGATAAATCGCCACATTCCGTGTCTCTTTTGCCTCAGCCCCAATCGTCAGCCTTGTGATCCCCCGTCCTTTTGCATATCTTTCCATTTCCCGCATCAGCCTGGACATATGTCCCTGCCCCTCATAAGCTTTCTGAATCCGCAGTGCATGGACATTCGCGCATTTCTTCCCGTCACACAGCGCGGGCCTGCCGGCGACGCCGCGGCATTCCTGTGATAGGAGCAGGGTGCCTTCTCCTACCGGAATACCGCCGTCCAGGATCAGAAATGTAATTGCTTTTTGTGCTTTGTTGTTGCCTATAAATTCCTTTTTCCATTGTATCCAGCGCTGATCGCCTGGATGTTCGCGGAGGTTGGTCTCCCAGATCTGGTCCAGTTCTTTTTCTGTCGCCTGCCGGTATTCCATTTGCCTGCCGTCTTTTTTTCTCTCTGCGGCTTGCTGCGGCGGCTGTTCTTCTTTTAGCTTCCATACCTGAAATCCGCCGTCAAATGCGGCCTGCGGATATTTTTCCCGGATGCTTGCCGCCGCGCGGCGGATGCGCTCTTTGCCGATTTCGCAGATGTCTGTATAGCCTGCCTGGTAAGCCCTGCCTGCCGGATCGGTCTGTTCCGGGCGCTGTACCATGATAAATTTTCTGCTGCCGCCGTCCTTTGCATTCAGCAGCATCACCGCATGGGCTGTCGTCGCGGAACCGGAAAAAAAGTCGAGTACGAGATCTTCTTTGCCCATTCCGGCGCTGCACAAATCCGTAAGCAGCGCTAACGGTTTTGGAAACGAAAAGACCTTGGTGCCGAACAGCGCCTGCACCTGTGCGGTTCCTCTGCGGCTTGCGTATTTTTTGTCTGTTAAAAGGCTGCGGATCCGCTTATCCCTGCGGCGCATTTTCTGTACGATCCGGTATTCGCCTTCGCGCACCTGATAGCCGGTAATCTCTTCATTGAGTGACTGGCGCGCCTTTTGCCTGCTCCACCGCCAGACAAACTGCACCCCGCCGCTTATGGATTTCGGAGGGTATATTTCGATGCTGCCTGCTTTTTGTTCCAGTCCGATTTTATAAAATCCGTCCGCAAGCTGCCTGTCCGGATACAGGTAAAACGGGTAGTACAGATTCGGACGGTTGCCGGAATGGAACGCTTCGTTGCTGTTGTAAAGCGGATGGATATTAAACCCGCCTTTTGCATCCTGATATTTGAATTTTTTCTCTGTATCCGGCAGCGGGTTCGTCTTTGCTTTCGTTACATCTTTTGCATAAAACAGGCAAAATTCATGCATTTTTGCAATATGCCCGTAATCTCTTGCGTTTGGCGCGGCATTGATAATGAAGGTGCCGCAATGGTTCTGTTCCCCGAATACTTCATCGCAGATTTTTTTCAGATTTTCAAACTCATGGTCATCAATGGAAAGAAAAATAACCCCGTCTTCCGTAAGCAGCTCTTTTGCCAGCAGCAGGCGCGGATAAATCATGGAACACCAGCCGCAGTGCCGCTGCCCTCTGCTGCCGTAATGATCCGCGTAGTCCAGCGTGTCCGAGCCGGTATTGTACGGCGGATCAATATAAATCATTTTGATTCTGCCCTTATGGCTGTCCTGCAGCAGCTTTAATACGGCAAGATTATCCCCTTCCAGGTAAAAATTCCCGGTGGTGTCCCAGCAGGCGCTTTCCTCTTTGCAGGGATACAGCGCCTGCCCCGCCGGAAGGAACGCTTGTGCGGCTGCTTCCTGCTTGCCCGTCCAGATAAATTCACATTTTTGATCCATATGTATTCCTTTCTATGCTGCCAGCAGCACCTGTTCCCGCCTGCGCAAATAGTAAACCGTGCCTGCCAGATCCGCAAGCCCCCATCCAATCGGAATGGCCCACCAGATGCCGGCTGCCCCCATGATTGCCGGCGAGGAAAGCAGATATGCCAAAATCACGCGCGTTCCAAGCGAAATTACCGTCAACACAACCGACATACCAGGCTTTCCTGCTGCCCGGTACAGCCCGTAAAATAAAAACAGGCAGCCGATCCCGCAGTAGAAAGGCCCGACGATCCGCAGATACCGCACCCCCTGCGCCAGAATATCCGTTTCCTTTTGCGCAACAAAGATGCGCATCAAAGGCTCTGCAAACAGCCAGATCAGCGCCGAGGCAAGCAGGCAGTAGGCCAAAACCGTACATACCGCGCAGCGGATGCCCTTTTTTACCCGCTGCTTCTGCCCAGCTCCACGGTTTTGCGCAAAAAATGTCGAAAACGCGTTGGCATATTCCTGTGCGGGCATATAGGCAAATGCTTCGATTTTTACAGCAGCCGCAAATGCCGCCATCACGGCCGTCCCAAAGCTGTTTACGAGTCCTTGTACCATTAAAATGCCCAGATTCATCACCGACTGCTGCATGCACGTCAATACAGAGTAATTTGCAATCGTAACCAGGGCCGCCCGCCGGATCCGGAACGGCCGGAATGCCTCCCGCACTTCCTTTCTTGCTGCCAGCACATAGACCCCGATGCCTGCCCCGGCCAGATATTGGGATATCACCGTTGCTGCCGCGGCTCCGGCTGTTCCCTGCCGCAGCGCTGCCACAAACAACAGGTCCAGTGCAATATTGGCCGCCGTGGAAACGCCCAGAAACAGCAGCGGAACTACTGAATTTCCGACCGATTTCAAATACGCTCCGAAAAAATTATACAGCGCAACCGCCGGGATCCCCCAAAATATAAGCTCCAGGTATCCGCCTGTCATCGCCTGAATCTCCTGCGGAATTTGCATCCAGACAACCACGCCGTCCACACAGAGCAGGGAACCTGCCGTCAGTGCAAGGACAACCGTAAGCAGCAGAAAAAACGAAGCACAGATACTGTCTGCAAGCCCTTGTGCGTCCCGCCTTCCAAAGCAGAGCGAAAAAACCGTCCCGCTGCCCATGCAAAGCCCTAACAGCACCGAAGTCAGAAATGTCATCAGGGCAAACGCAGAACCAACCGCCGCCAGTGCGTCCGGCCCGATCATATGCCCCACTACCCATGTATCCACAATATTATACGCCTGCTGTAAGATATTTCCGCATATCATGGGCAGGGCAAATACAGACATCGTTGCAAATACAGGCCCCTGCGTCAGATCCTGCCGATTTTTCATCGTCCCGCCGTCCTTTCTACTGCTTTACCTGAAACTGAAAATTGGTTACTTTCCATGGGCTGGATGCCGTTACAGCTCGCAGCCGTCCTGCTTTTTGGGCAGGTGTGAACGGTAACGAAAATTGCGCATCTGTGCATCCATCCCGTCGGACACCGCCGTAAGGCCCGCTACCCCGCTTTGGATATCTTTAACTTCCTCCTTCATGGAAACAGCCGCCTGCCCGGACAATGCTTCCGCCTTTTCGGAAATTTCACGGATGCGCTGTGCCGCTTCCACGATTTCCCGGTCGATCTTGTACATTTCCCCGATCAGGCCATCCATCTCGCCTGCAAAATGGCCAGTCTGCTCCGTTGTCTGTTTAAAATCCTCAAAAATCTGACCCGTCTTTTGCACTGCCTGCACCTGCATAGCCATAATCTCTTTTACATCCTCTATCTGCACAACGATCCCTTCAATATCCCCGCACAAATCCGCGATCATACTGTCAATATCCGCCGTTGCCCTTTCCGTTTCCGCTGCCAGCTTCCCGATTGATTCCGCCACAACGGCAAAACCTCTGCCCTGCTCCCCGGCCCTGGCTGCCTCAATGCTGGCATTCAGCGCCAAAAGCTGCGTTTCCGATGAAATACTGCCAATGGTCCCGACAATCTGCGCAATCTGAGAAGAATGCGTTTCCAGCTGCTTGATTTTTTCATAGGAACAGCCTATATGGCCTTCTACCTGCCGGTTCTGCATATCCAGCATCCGGATCCCCTGCATGCCTTCCTCTGCGGATTCGATCGTATGGCCTGCCTGCCGCAGCATGCCTGCGCTTTTTTCCTTCAGCTTATCAAACCGCTCTTCCATACTTGCCATACGCTCCACCACACAGCCGACCTCCTGCGCCTGCGCGGCTGTACCCTTTGAAATTTCCTCCACCGCACAGCTGATGGAACCAGCCTGTAATTCCATATTCTGCAGCTTTTTACAGCAGTCCAGCAGTTCCCGCGTAAAGCCCGATATTTCGGACAATGCAGCGCAGACCCTGCCGGCCATAAGATTATAGCTGACCGCCAGCCGTCCGACCTCGGTGCGGCCCTCTTCCCTGGCCTTAGCGGAAAAATCCCCCTGCGCCGCGCGCTCCATCAGCCCGGTAATCGACACAACCGGTACCGTCAGCCTGCGCGATACAGAAAGGACAAGCAAAACGACTGCCGCAGCGGCCGCAGCGGATATGGCAGCCGCCGCAAAAAACAGCCGCCCGACCATCGCCATTGCAGCGCTTTTCTTCTGCAAGGTCACCAGCGACCACGGATCTGATTTTCCAGGCAGCGCAATCGATGCATAGCTGGCATAATACGTCTCCCCATCCATCCGGATCTTCCTGCTACCGCCCATCCCCGCCATCACCTGCGCAATAACCTCTTCCAGATCCCCGGAAATATCCAGCGCATGCTGCTGTGTCTGGATATTCCCCGTTTCATCATACACCGGATTACCCGCCTCATCCCGTACGCCAACGGTGCGGGTCCGTTTTTTATAATCATACTGCTCTTCGATCTGCGTCTGATCCGGGTGTGCAACCACAACACCTTCCCCGTCGATTACAAAAGAAATCCTGCCGTCCGCTTCATCCGAATGCTCCCTGATCAGCTCCTGCAGAAAATCCAGCTTCAGATCAGCCGCATAAATACCGATAAACCGGCTGTTTTCATACATTGGAAAAAATACCGAAGCACACGGCATTCCGGTTGCGACAGAATAGTAAGATTTGGAAATAAACGCTTCCGGCTCCTTTAGCATCTGCTGGAACCACCATCTGCCCGAACGGTCCGCCAGCTCCCCGGAGGAGCGCCCGGTCTGCATGCCGTCCGCACCCTGGATATAGATCTGGTCCAGGTACGGATTACGTTCCACGCACCGCACCAGTATGTCTGTCTGAATCTGCGTATCCATCGTCAGGATGCTTGGATTGTCCGCCAGTTCTCCGTTGACCTGGTATGCCTTATCCATAAAAATTGAGATTTCGCCGGCGATCAGAGCAGACAGCTGCTTGTTTTTGGAATGGATCTCCTGTTCATAAGATGTGCTGAAAATGACCAGAATCACAGCGGGAAGTGCGATTGCCAGTGTAATCATTGGAAACAGGAGCTGCTTTAATATGCTTTTTTTCCTCATTTGAAGTATATCCTCTCTTTGCCATGTATGAATGTCTGTATTGACTATAGCATAGCATAGTTTAGGCTACTTGTTAACGATTTTTTGCGCAAAGTGGCAAAATTCTGATTCTGGGCGGCAGAATTGACATTGTGTTGCGTTTTTTGGGCTTCAGGAAAGATTCTGGTTAGCCAGGGGATGTGGCTAGCCGGACGACTCTGCGGACTGCGGCCAGGGGATGTGGCTAGCCGGACGACTCTGCGGGCTGCGGCCAGGGGATGTGGTTAGCCGGACGGCTCTGCGGGCTGCGGCCAGGGGACGCCCCAGTCCGCCCAAGGTGTGTCTCCCGGCGCGTCCCTGGTCCACAACCCGCAGAGTCGTCCGGTCAGCCACATCCCCTGGTCCACAACCCACATCCCCTAGCTAACCAGCATCTATCGGGGAAGCCATCAAATATAATTTGCTAAAACTCCAAATATGCCCCCTTCATCGGACTTACCGCATGCTCACTAAACAGCCGCAGCACCCCTCTTTGGTATTTTCTCTCTTTCGGCTTCCACTCCTTCCGGCGTTCTTTCAGGATGGCCTGAATTTCTTCCGGTGTCTTTCTTTCTCCGTTCACACCGACAATATCCAGCTTCCTTTCCGCTATATCAATTTCAATCAGGTCCCCCTCTTCCACCAATGCGATTGGGCCTGCGTCGGCCGCTTCGGGGCTGCAATGGCCGATTACAGGGCCTGTGGATGCTCCTGAAAAGCGTCCGTCTGTAATAAGTGCGATGCTGCGTCCAAGCTCCTGGTCGCTGCTGATGGCTTCTGATGTGTAGAACATTTCCGGCATGCCGCTCCCTTTCGGGCCTTCATAACGGATCAATACCGCATCCCCTTTTTGTACCTTATGCTTTAATACGGCATCCAGGCATTCTTCTTCGCTGTCAAACGGCCGTGCCCTTAAGACGGCATGGAACATTTCT
Source organism: uncultured Eubacterium sp. (assembly GCA_947564835.1). Classification (GTDB taxonomy): domain Bacteria; phylum Bacillota; class Clostridia; order Lachnospirales; family Lachnospiraceae; genus Eubacterium_J. The sequence goes on from CANOET010000034.1 coordinate 16,013, forward strand.
TTTGGGCATGCTGTATGCTTGATCACTGCACCTTCCGGCGCCAGATTTCCTTTCAGGACGGCGATACTGCCTTCTGTGCCGATTGCCTGGCTGTATGGGCGGATGATATCTTCTTTTTTCAGGTCGCTTCCATACTTGACGGAACAGGAATAACGCTTGTTGAATCCTTGCAGCCATTTTTCGCACCGGTCGTAATAGCCGTTCTGTTTCAGCTCTTCCAGATTTTCGCCGAGGGTTTTTCCGGTGACTGTCTTTGCGTCCAGATGCAGGAAGCCTTTGATCTCTTCCATAATCGCCGGTACCCCTCCGGCGTAGGAAAAGCACTCTGCCGGCCAGCGTCCTGCCGGGCGCACATCCAGAAGATATCTTGCACCGCGGTGCAGGCGGTCAAAGGTGTCCCCTGTAATCTCAATCCCTAATTCGTGCGCGATGGCAGGGATATGGAGCAGGCAGTTTGTGCTTCCGGAGACTGCGGCATGGACGAAAACCGCGTTTTCAAAGCTGTCCATGGTAATCAGGTCCGAAGGGCGCATTTGTTCTGAGCATGCCAGCCTGACTGACAATTCTCCGGCTTTTTTAGCATATTGCAAAAGATCCGGGCTGTCTGCAGGCATCAGGGCGCTTCCGGGAAGGGCCAGCCCGAGCGCTTCTGCCATGATCTGCATGGTAGAGGCTGTACCGATAAAAGAACACGCCCCGCAGCCCGGACAGGCATGTGTCTTTGCCCAATCCAGCGTTTCTTTACTGATCTCGCCTCTTTCATATTGTGCGCTGTACATGCCAAGCTGTTCCAGCGTCAGCATATCCGGACCTGCATTCATGGTACCGCCTGGTACGACAACTGCCGGAATATTAACCCTGCACAGTCCCATCAGATTCCCCGGCAGCCCTTTGTCGCAGCTGGCGATAAAGACCCCTGCATCAAACGGAGTGGCGCCTGCATGTATTTCAATCATATTTGCGATCATCTCACGGCTTGCAAGGCTGTAGTTAATGCCGTCCGTCCCCTGGCTTTCACCGTCGCACATATCCGTGCAGTAATATCTTGCCCCGAATCCGCCCGCCTTTGCAATTCCTTTTCTTACCTCTTCTACCAGAAGGTGCAGATGCCCGCTGCCCGGGTGGCTGTCCCCGTACGTACTCTCGATCATGACCTGCGGTTTTGACAAGTCCTGCGGCTTCCATCCGGTGCCGATACGCAGAGGATCCAGCTCTGGTGCAAGTTTGCGCATTTTCTGACTTATTAATTGTTCCATTTTTCTATTCCATCCTTCCTAAATTCCAGAATCGCCCCAAACATAGAACCAAGCCCCACGAGCAGCGCGATCCCTTTTAACGTATTTCCGATCCCATCATTTACTGCCGTCACAATATACTCCACCGGCATTCCGGCAATCAGACCGATCGCGATCGCTCCGATCAGAATTGCGATCATAGCCTGGATCTTACATTTGATGATCAAAACGAGCATAATAGCCAGCCCAATAACCGCAGCAGCAATCAGCCGAACCGGATCTAATTCCAAAGCAGCCATTTCCGTATTCATAAATATTCCTCACTTTCTAACTTTTTCCTGATTCCTTTCCTTCCTTTCAGACTCTGATATCTATAACGCTTGTTCACCTCCTTATTTTCATCAGACGTCTTATGTTTTATATGTTTATCCTATTATTTTTCTTTTTTTTCGTCAATACATCCGATGTATTTTCTTGTTTCTCCATTATTTGCTTAAAAAATAAGGATTTTCATACGAAAATCCTTATTTTTTATGTATTATTTTACCAATTCAATATAATATCCGGTACAAAAATCGTTTTTTATATGCCAAACACTGCCAATGCCTTTCCTTTCCGGTTCATCCGGATTAAGTGATATCTCTCCTTTTCTCTTTCGATTGCTTCAATAACATCTGACGATTATATGTCAAATGCATTACCATTGCGCATTTTGCACCCATATGATCCCTGTCCAGCAAAGCATTTACAATTGCCCTGTGCGTCTCTATCGTTTCCTCCATCAGCGACCGCCGTGTCATATTTGCAAAAGTCATAACCGCCGTATTAATAATCGGAATCAACGTCTCAATCACGCGGTTCCCGCTCCCTTTTGCTATACAGGCATGAAATTCAATATCTTTTGCAATATGATCCCTGCCGCTTAGATACAGCTGCTCCGTTTCATCACAAAGCCTTTCGATCTGCTTCAATTCTTCTTCCGAAGCATACCTGGCAGTAAGCGAAGCAATCTCCGGTTCCAGCATCAGGCGCACATCAAACAGCTCCAGAGCCAATTTATATTTATCCTGCAGGCCAGAAAGCCCTAGCGGATCATCATAATGCGTATTCGTATTCATAACATAAGTCCCAGAGCCTCTTCTGACCTCCAAAATTCCCTTTGACACCAATCCCTTGACTGCTTCCCGAATCGTACTGCGCCCGACTCCAAATTTGCGGGCCAGTTCAAATTCGTTCGGTATTTTTTGCCCGACCTCCAACGGTTCCTGGAGGATATATTCCATTAATGCATCTTCCGTCTGCACGCCCAGAAGTTTTTTGTCCAGCTTTTCAAATTGATACATTTTATCTTTTCCCCTATGATCAATATCTTTTCTAAATGCAGCATTTATTATAATCCAAACCTAGATATCCGTCAATGCAGCGTACTCTTAAATTCCGAAGCAAGCCGACTGCTGCTTTTATCGCCTCTTTTCGTACCTGCCTGACAAGCGATACCGTTACATCATCCGTTTTCATTGCACCCAGCGTCTTTCCATAAGATTTATAAAGGCTGGCATAATTCCGGGGCGGAGCATTTCGATACCGATATAGGTACTGAAGAGCTTGCGCATCTGGAAATCATCTGCGCCATTGTCCACCAGCTCACGCGTAATCTGACTCCTGAAGAGATTGTTGCATCCGGCTTTGACAAATACTATGTCGACCATACGCTGGCGCTCTGGCCGCAGGCCGCTGGCGGCATCCCTTTCAACGCCTGTGAATTTCAGTCCAAAGGCGACCCGATCACAGATTTGACAGAGGATATGGCAGCAGACACTACGATTGCGAAAGAACAACTTGCAAATAAAATATGATAGGACAAGCTGCAGATGGAGAGAAATGGTGATGTAAACCGTCAGTTGACATTATATCCTCAAATGTTGCTTTTGGTATGGTGGATTTTCATTTATTACTCTGTTATATTCAAACGGTAAATGAAATATTCATCAGCAGATAAATGGAGGAAAATGATTATGAATTTAGGAAAAAACATTCAACATTTGAGGAAGCAGAAGAAGATTACACAGGAACAGTTAGCTGAAATGATGTCTGTTTCCCGCCAGACAATATCGAAATGGGAGGCAGATGAAGTTATTCCCGAACTGGATAAGATAGTGGCTTTAAGCGATTTGTTTGCCTGTAAACTGGATGCTTTGATTAAAGAAGATATGAGTGCCGGTGATGCCGTTTATTCAGAAATTATTGTAAAAAAGGTAGAAGCATTTCAGATGGCAAGATATGTAATGCTCTCACCGAATCCGGAAGATGATGTAAATGCATACATGGAAAATTGGGCGCATCGGTCTGGTCTGTTGAAAGTTTCGCCGGATGCAATGCGGATTGGATGGGACTTTCCGTTTGTCCCGCCTGAGATGACTACCAGATTTGGCATTCATGGATACGTGGCAGCGTATATTCTGCCGGAAGGATTTGAAACAGACTGTCCGGGTGTGGAATATGCAGTCCAGAAAGAAGCTGATTATGCAGTGATAACAATTTACCACCCTTTTATGGCGGTAGACCGTATCCGGGGCGGTTATAAAAAAATAATGGATTTTTTAGCGGCAAATGGATTCTGTGAAGAACCGAAGGAGGATGTTTTATCCTGTTTTGAGTATGTTTATGAAAAAGGAAGCATTACCTGCATGGATGTATATATCCATGTAGACAGCGTTTCCAAGACAAACAGCTTTACAAATTTTTCATAAATTACGGGGGAATGATAGATGAAGTTAATTATGCAGCCTACTTTTTCAACGTGTGGACAGGCGTGTATTGCCATGATTGCAGGGAAAAATGTTGAAGAAGTAATAAGGGATATGAAAACAAATGGAGCTACGAGCATTGATCAACTGATAGAAATACTTATATGCAACTTTCCGGCAACTTAACCCACCTATATGGCGTTAATATAGCTATACTGTATAACAGACAACGAAAAAGCATTTTCCCATCTGTTCCCCTTCCTCTGATGTCCCTTAATTACTAAACAATCAAAGGCAGCAGTTGATTCTTCCAACTGCTGCCCTATTCTTCAATAGCATTTGCCCTGTCCCTCTGCAGATAAACCGTCAGGTCTTCCTGCTTTCTGCCAGCTATAAACTGTAATAACTGCTGCCGCTTTTCATAAGTAACACCGGCTACCCTGCATTTCATGGAATTTTTAACACGCTTCCATGCTGTCTCGAATGCCTGGGATAAGGAATATCCGAGTTTATGAAGCTGATTTGCCATAGTTGCAACTGCTTTACGAACTGTATTAATATCTCTCATGTGGACCTCTCCTTTCTCATGCCTTTCTTATTTGTTTCTGATGTCAGTATATCAGAACATGTACATGTATTCAATAGCAATATCCAACAAACATGTACATGTATTTTTGTGAATATTTATACATGTACATGTTATTGATAATATGCTATACTTTCAATGTAAGGTAGAAAAGATATTACTATGTCCACCCTCATTATAAAAAGAAAGGCGGTGCTTTAATGCCATTAACTGAGAACCAAAAGCAATCACGATACAATTATGCCAAAAAAGCTCTTAAACGGATTCCTCTGGACGTTCAAAAAGAAAAATATGAGGAAATCAAAACAGCTGCAGATAACGCAGGCGAACCAGTAAACGGCTACATCAAAAAGGCTATTGA
>CANOET010000035.1 GCA_947564835.1 uncultured Eubacterium sp.
AGATGTTTGCTGTGGTGACGGCAAATCCGGGATGCGGGAAGTCCACCATGGTAAGCTGCCAGGGTTTGCCGGATCAGCGGCCAGATGCATCCTCTGCGTTATTTCTTGTACCTGGCGGTCTTTTATACGCTGGAAGCGGGGCTGCTTTTCGCGGTACTGTATCCGTCCGTGCGGGATAAAAAACTGTTCGCGCTTACCGGAATCTGGCTGTTTGTAATACCGCTGATCCTCGTTGGCAATTCCAGCGACTTTTGCATGCGGGCTTCGATTCCCGGATTGTTTTTGCTGATGCTGTGGTGTATCCGGGCGTTGGAACAAAAAACGGGCGGCAGGCAAAAGCTCCGGTCCTGCCTGCTTGCGGCATTTCTTCTGATTGGTGCGCTGACGCCGCTCCATGAAATGGCGCGCACGGTGGTAAATACACGTAACGGTTTTGTAAACCAGACAGCGTCCGAGGAAAGCGTCCTTATGGGAAATAATTTCAGCGGAGCCGCGGAAGGGGTTTTTTGGAAGTACCTTGCAAAAAATCCGAAGCAAAGAAGATAACCGAAAGAGGCCGGCGGACAGGAATGCCATGTGAAAAATAAAGAGGGAAGATGCAGATGTTTGAACATATGACAAAAGAGCAGGCAAAAGAACAGATTCTGGACAGCGTAAGGGGCTATTACCATGCTTTTTGCAGCAGGAAGCCGGTATACAGCCGCGGGGAGAGGATTCCTTATGCGGGAAGGGTATACGACGAGCAGGAGCTTGTAAACCTCACAGACAGTGTATTGGAGTTCTGGCTGACAGGCGGGCGTTTTACGCAGCAGTTTGAAAAAGGGCTGGCGGAATACTTAAAGGTCCGCTACTGTGTCTTTGTTAATTCCGGTTCTTCGGCGAACCTGCTTGCATTTATGGCGCTGACCTCCCCGCTGCTGGGAGAGCGCGCGGTCAGGCGGGGCGATGAGGTGATCACCGTTGCGGCGGGATTTCCGACAACGGTCAGCCCCATGGTGCAGTACGGGGCGGTTCCTGTATTTGTGGATATTTCGCTGCCGGACTGCAGCTTGGATACAAACAGGCTGGAGCAGGCGTATTCCAAAAAGACCAAAGCGGTTATGGCTGCGCATACGCTGGGGAATCCATTTGACCTAAAGGCAGTTAAGGCATTCTGCGACAGGCATGGCCTGTGGCTGATTGAGGATAACTGCGATGCACTCGGCAGTATCTATGACATGGACGGTCAGCCCAAAATGACCGGAACGGTCGGCGATATCGGTACTTCCAGCTTTTATCCGCCGCACCATATGACAACCGGGGAAGGCGGCGCTGTCTATACGGACCATCCCTTGCTGCACCAGATCGTGCGCTCCATGCGCGACTGGGGCAGGGACTGTGTCTGCCCGCCCGGGCAGGACGGCTGCTGCGGGCATCGCTTTGACGGGCAGTACGGGCAGCTGCCGGCAGGTTATGACCATAAATATGTGTATTCCCATTTCGGATATAACCTGAAAGCGACAGACCTGCAGGCGGCGGTTGGCTGTGCGCAGCTGCAAAAGCTGCCGCTGTTTACCCAAAAACGCAGGCAGAATTTCGACAGGCTGAAACAGGCGCTGCTGCCGGCAAAGGAGTTTTTGATACTGCCAAAAGCCGCAGAACATTCGCGCCCAAGCTGGTTCGGATTTTTGATGATCTGTAAAAATAAAACGCCGCGCCGGGAGATTGTGCAGTATTTGGAAAGCCATGGCGTGCAGACACGTATGCTGTTTGCCGGAAACCTGGTTCGGCATCCCTGCTTTGCAAGACTGCAGGCAAAGGGCGCAGGGGAACAGGCCGGCAGCATGCAGGCCGGCTCCGAAGAAGGCATGGCATACGGCGCAGCTTACCGGATTGCCGGGGAGCTTGTAAATACGGACCGGGTGATGCGCGATGCATTCTGGGTCGGAGTGTATCCGGGAATGACGCAGTTACAGATCGATGCGATGGCAGAATTGATTCTGGAAGCTTTGCAAAACATCAGGCGTTAACACAGAAGGCGGACGGGATATGGAGAAAGAACAAGGGATGAATCGGAAACAGGATCAAAATCAGGATCAAAAGATCAGGGCCGCGGATTATATTGCAGACTTTTTGGCAAGACAGGGCATCAGGCATTTGTTTACCGTCACAGGCGGCGGAGCCATGCATTTAAACGATGCCTTCGGGCATCATCCAAAGCTTACCTGCATTTACCAGCATCACGAACAGGCATGCGCAATGGCTGCGGAAAGCTACGCCCGGGTGCATAACCGGATGGCGGCTGTCTGCGTTACGACAGGGCCGGGAGGGACAAACGCACTGACAGGAGTGCTGGGGGCATGGCTGGATTCCGTTCCGCTGCTTGTCCTGTCCGGGCAGGTACGTTCGGATACGATGGTAAGAAGCACAGGGCTTGCCCTGCGTGCTTTCGGCGACCAGGAATATGACATCGTCCGCACCGTCCAAGGCATGACAAAATACGCGGTGACGGTAGAAAAGCCGCAGCAGATCCGCTATTGCCTGGAAAAAGCCATATACCTGGCTGTTTCCGGCCGCCCCGGGCCGTGCTGGCTGGACATTCCTTTGGATGTGCAGGGGGCGCTGGTAGATCCCGGCTGTCTTGGCGCATATGACCCGGCCGGGGACAGCGGGCAGCTGCCGCCCAAGGTATCCGATGAGACGGCATGTGCCGTTCTGCAGAAAATCCGCACAGCCAGGCGCCCGGTCCTCAACGCAGGAAACGGCATCCGCATTGCAGGCGCCGGCGAACTGCTGCTTGAGGTGGCAAATAAGCTGCAGATTCCGGTGGTGACCGGATGGAACAGCATCGACCTGATCGCGGACACGCATCCGCTGTATGCAGGCCGGGCAGGCATTATGGGCGACCGGGCAGGCAACTGGGCGGTGCAAAACAGCGATGTGCTGCTTTCTGTCGGAAGCAGGCTGTCCATCCGCCAGACCGGATATTCCTGGGATACGTGGGCGAAAAACGCATATACGATCGTAGAAGACATTGACCCGCAGGAACTGAAAAAACCAAGTATCCATGTCGATTTCCCGGTCTGGGCGGACGCGTATGATTTTCTTTCGGCCCTGAATCGGAATATACAAAAAGTCCAGGACAGGCAGCGGCAAATCTGGGCCGGGCAGTGCAGGGCATGGCGCAGCCAATATCCGGTGGTACAGCAGGAGCATATGCAGCAGCACGAACCAGTCAATGTCTATGCCTTCATCCGTAAGCTGAGCGAGTCGCTTGCAGAAGGCAGTATCGTCGTTGCGGCAAACGGGTCCGCCAGCGTGGCCGGCAGCCAGGCGTTTGTCATAAAGCCGCATCAGCGTTTTATCCTGAACTCCGGCGCCGCGTCGATGGGCTACGGCCTTCCGGCAGCGGTCGGGGCATGCATAGCCGCAGGCCGCACGCAGGTCATCTGCATCACCGGGGACGGCAGCATACAGATGAACCTGCAGGAGCTGCAGACCATTATCCACCATCAGCTGCCCATCCTTATTTTTGTCATTAACAATGGAGGCTACCATTCCATCCGCCAGACGCAGAAGCAGTATTTTAAAGGGCCTTTGGCCGGTGTCGGCACAGACAGCGGCGACCTTAGCTTCCCTTCCATGGAACGCCTGGCAGGCGCCTATGGGTATCCTTATGTATCTATCAAAAATACGGCGCAGCTGGATGGGATTGCTGCGCTGGTAAAAACGGAGGGCTGCCTGATCTGTGAGGTATTTGTAGATACAAAACAGCGCTTTGAGCCGAAATCCTCGTCAGAAAGGCTGCCGGACGGGCAGATGGTATCCCTGCCCCTGGAAGACCTGGCGCCGCGCCTTCCCAAAAGCGAACTGGAAGCAATCATGCAGGCCGGGGCAGACGGGATGCAGGGAACAAAAGGCAGCCCTCCAAACAAGGACGGACAGATGCGGAGCCTGGAGCCATGAAAAAAATCAGTATCGTAATACCATGCCTGAATGAAGCAGAAAACGTGCCGCTGATGGCATTTACCGTAGACAATCTATTAAAAGAAGCGCTTGCAGGGTACGATTATGAAATCCTGTTTATAGACAACTACTCCACAGACGGGACAAGAGAAGAACTGGAACAGATCTGCAAAAACAATCCAAAAGTAAAAGCGATCTTTAACGTCACGGATTTCGGGCAGTTCAATTCTCCGTTTTATGCGATGTGCCAGGCAACCGGCGACTGCGTGGTCTGTATGTGCTGCGACTTTCAGGACCCGGCGGACCTGATCCCGCGGTTTGTCGGGGAATGGGAAAAAGGGCACCGGATCGTCAGCGGCGTTAAGACAAGCAGCAGGGAAAACAAGTTTGTTTACTTTCTGCGGACGCTCTATTACAAAACGATCAAAAACATGTCCGCGGCAGAAATGATAGCACATTTTACCGGGTTTGGCCTGTATGACCGGTCTTTTATTGATATTTTAAGGCAGCTGGACGATCCGGTGCCGTTTCTGCGCGGGATTGTAGCAGAGTACGGGCGCGGATTTAACCGGATCGAAATCGCGTATGAGCAGGAAAAGCGGCGGGCCGGGAAGACGCATAACAGCTTCTACAGCCTGTATGACGCAGCCATGCTGAGCTTTACTTCCTATACCAAGGCGGGGCTTCGGCTGGCGACCTTTTTAGGGTTCGCAGCTTCGGCTGCCAGCCTGTGCGTAGCGTTTTACTATCTGGTCTACAAGCTGACACACTGGTACACGTTCCAGGCAGGGAACGCGCCGATGGTGGTAGGAATTTTTCTGCTGGGGTCTGTGCAGCTGTTTTTTATCGGCCTGCTGGGGGAGTATATTTTGAACATCAATACACGCGTCATCCACAGGCCGCTGGTCATTGAGGAAAAAAGGCTGAATTTTATGGAAAAGAAAAATGAAGTATCCGGTGTAGAAAACAAGGCAGACGGAATGGATGGAAAAAAGGAAGCACAGTGCCAAAACAGGACAGCTGGAACGGATGGAACTAAGGAAACAGTGTGCGAAAACAAGACGGCAGGAATGGATGGAACTAAGGAAACAGTGTGCGAGAACAAGACGGCAGAAATGGATGGAACTAAGGAAACAGTGTGCGAGAACAAGACGGCAGGAATGGATCAGGCAGGAGAGATATACAATTGAAAAAAGTAATCACATACGGTTCCTTCGACCTGTTTCATGAAGGCCATTATAACCTGTTAAAACGGGCGAAGGAGTTAGGGGACTATCTGATTGTCGGCGTTACGACCGAACAGTATGACGAGTCCCGCGGAAAACTGAATATTGTAGACCCCCTGGACAAGCGGATTGAACATGTCAGGCAGAGCGGATTTGCGGACGAGGTGATTGTAGAAGACCATCCGGGGCAGAAGGTGGAGGATGTACAGAAATACGGGGCCGATATTTTTGCGATCGGCTCGGACTGGGCCGGGGCATTCGACCATATGGAGCAGTTTTGCGAGGTTGTATATCTGGAGCGGACCAAAAATGTCTCATCCACCCTGCTGCGTTCCAGGCAGTATCCGATTATCCGCATCGGCGTGATCGGGGCGGGGCGGATTGCCGTACGGTTTGTACCGGAGGCAAAGTATGTCAGCGGAGTCATTGTAAACAGCGTTTACCATCCGTGCCGGGACAGCGCAAAAGCGTTTGGGGAAAAATTTGAGCTGGATCTGGCGACAGATGACCTGGAGCAGTTTTTTCGAAATGTGGATGCCGTTTATATTGCATCCCCGCATGAGACACATTACGGCTACACAAAACAGGCGCTGGAGCAGGAAAAGCATGTGCTCTGCGAAAAGCCGCTGGCATTTTGCAGGGAAGAAGCAAAGGAGCTGTTCGCGCTTTCCTGCCGCAAAGGCCGGGTGCTGATGGAAGCGATTAAGACAGCGTACTGCCCGGGGTTTGTCCAGCTGGTCGGCATTGCAAAGAGCGGGGCGATCGGACGGATCTGCGATGTAGAGGCATGCTTTACAAGGCTGACGGGCGAATGGCTCAGGGAGCGCACGGACAGAGCATACGGAGGCGGATTTACGGAGTTTGGGAGCCATACGCTGCTGCCGGTTATGAAGCTGATGGGCACGGACTATCAGACGGTGCGGTTCGACAGCATTTTGGATACAAACGGGATTGATTTGTATACGAAGGCGTCGTTTGCATATGCAAACGGGATGGCGCTTTCCAAAAGCGGCGTCGGCGTAAAATCGGAAGGGCAGCTGGTAGTGGCGGGGACGAAAGGGTATATTCTGGCGGAATCGCCATGGTGGCTGACACGGTATTTTGAGGTGCGGTATGAAGACCCGATGAAAAAGGAACGGTATTTTTCCAATTTTCTGGGAGACGGGCTGCGCTATGAGATCAGTGATTTCGCTTACAGGATCCAGGGGCATCAGGGGCGGGCGTTTAAGTTTACGGCGGAGGAGTCGGTGGCGATTGCGGGCGTGATGGAGCAGTTTTTGGAACAAAGGGCGGGGTTGAACCGGAACCAGGCTGGAACGAAGGAGTAAAAGAATGGTAGAACTGGATAAAAAAAGTCTGCGCATGCTGCAGATGATTGAACTAGAACTGCTGCTGGAAGTGGACCGGATCTGCAAAAAACATCAGATCCCGTATACGGTCATCGGCGGTACGCTGCTGGGGTCTGTCCGGCATCAGGGATTTATTCCATGGGATGACGATGCGGATCTTGCCATGATGCGGAAGGATTATATCAGATTCAGAAACATCTGCCGCAAAGAGCTTGACAGCTCTAAATATTATTTTCAGGATGCGGAAGTGACGGACGGATACCGGTGGAGCTATGGGAAGCTAAGGAGAAAGGATACGCTGTTTTTGCGGGAACATCAAGAACATATGCCGTATGAGCAGGGCGTGTTTATTGATGTTTTTCCGGTTGACCATGTTCCGGATGCGTATATACCAAGAGCCGTTTATAATGTGATGTGTTTTTGCATCAGAAAGATCCTTTGGTCCAAAGTCGGGCAGTACCAGGAACGGAATTTGTTCAAGCGGAAGGTATATCAATGGCTGAGCAGGGTTCCGGAAAAGGACGTGATTCAATGTTATCTGCGCATTAAAGGGAATCCGGGATGCGCATGATTTTTTGAGATTTATATTTGGAAATTATATGGAACTGCCTCCGGAGAAAGAACGGAAGGTGCATCCGGTTTCCAGGCTGGAGCTGTTTGAAAATGAGCTGTATCAGGAGGATCTGAAAAAAAGCAGCAGAATTGGCCGGGAGAAACACAAAAAACAGGAAAGTGGGAGCCGATGATAAAAATTGTAGATGCAGATATGCATTCTTTTTATAAAGAATTGGAAACGAAAAAATTTTACATGTTTGGGGCAGGCAGGCGGGCTGTCATTTTGTATGAGGAATTGGAGCTGGAAGGCAGAATTGAGGCAGTGGTAGATCAAAACAGCCGTTTATGGGCACAGGGATTACAGCTTGGAACAGAATGGGTGCCTGTGATCAGTTTGGAACAATTTGTAAGAAAGGCAGCTGGAAGCGGCCTCTCACAGATCCTGTTATTGATTAACCCTGCGTTTTATACAGGGGAAATAATTGCGCAATTGGATCAATTGCCCGAACTAAATGACTTAAGATGTTATCTCAGCGATCTGTTGATCTGGCGGTATGAAAAGAAAGCATTTACATTCACAAATGGCATACAGAAAATACCTAAAAAAATACATTATTGCTGGTTTGGAAAAAAAGAGATACCGCCTCATTTGCGCCGGTTTATGGAAACATGGAAGGAAAAATGCCCGGATTATGAGATCATCCGCTGGGATGAAAGCAATTACGATGTTGCTAAAAACAGGTATATGAAAGAAGCATATGCGTGTGGAAAATGGGGGTTTGTGCCGGATTACGCACGGCTGGATATTATCTATCAGGAGGGCGGCATTTATTTGGATACCGACGTGGAATTAGCAGTATCTTTAGACCGGTTATTGTGTGACGATATGTTTTGCATTGCGGAAAATCATATCGCGGTCAATTTCGGATCGGGATTCGGAGCCGTAAAGGGCCATCCTGTGATGAAGGAATTACGGGATGCTTATGATGATAAGACTTTTTATCGAATGGATGGAAGCATGAATATGATGCCATGTTATGTCTATCAAAATCCTGTCTTGAAAAAATTTGGCTTTGCGATAAAAAATGAATATCAGAATATAGATGGGATTGCGCTTTATCCTTCAGAAGTTGCTGTATGTATGAGGATGCAGTGGATACAGGATCATATCACAGAAAATACAATCATAAAGCATCATTCGCAGCTAAGCTGGATTAGTGAAGAGGAGAAAAAAAATATGGATCTTAATAACAGATGCATCATTCAAAGAAAATATCATTTTTAAGCTTTGTTAATTATTCAAAAGCTGTTTGCAGGAGGAAAACAAATGAAAATAGTAGTATTTGGAACAGGAGCATACTATGGGAATCGCAAAGAGCAGATATGGAAAAACCAGGTCGTCGCTTTTTTGGATAATGATGAGAGAAAACAGGGGACGATGTTGGATGGCAGGAAGATTTATGCACCAGATTTTATCCACAGGCTGGAATATGATTATATTGTTCTTATGGCAAGAGATGGATATGTACGCGAAATGAAGCTGCAATTGAAAAGGTTAAAAATAGATGAGATAAAAATGATTCATTTTGATGAGCTTATAGAACTTACGGCTGAGAATCAAATGCAGATTTATTATGCGAAAAACAGTAAAGGATTATGGAAAGGTGATGGAAAACGTGTGCTTATGCTTTCACATGAGCTATCCGAAACTGGAGCGCCGATTGTGTTATTTCATGCTGCATTAGCTTTAAAGAAGCATGGATTTTATCCAGTTATTCTGTCACCGAAAGATGGTACATTAAGATTAGAAATCGTATCTTTGGATATCCCTGTTGTGATAGAACCGATGATTCATAAGAGGAATGATTTTATCTGGAATTGGATGTTGGATTTTGACTTTATCTGGGTCAATACATTGAGTTTTTCTTATCTGATTGATGATTTATCGGAAGCCGGAATAGATGCTGTATGGTGGCTGCATGAGACGGATATTTCTTATGAGATTATCGGTATGGATAAGATGCCGAAACGTAAGGAAATCATTCCTGTATACGGCGTTGGAAAGTGTGCGATCGGGTCATTTAGGAAATATTTGCATAGAGAAAAGATTTCTAACTTGTATTATGGCATTCCACAGATGAAACAGAAAATATGTTTTGCATTAATTGGAACCATTTCGAGAAGGAAAGGACAGGATATTTTTATAGAAGCGATTAAAGGATTGGACGAAGCGGTCAGGGACCGGGCGGAGTTTAAGGTCATCGGATCGGTTGTAGAACAAGATGTGTATGATGAAATGATACAGAATACGGCAGGCTTGGATTGTCTCGAAATTATGGGGGCGGTTGATCATAAAGAAATGGTAAAAGTATATAAGAGTATAGATGTCATTGTATGCCCGTCACGCCAGGATCCAATGCCTGTAGTTATTACAGAAGGATTGATGAATGGTAAAGTTTGTATCGCGTCGGATGCTACCGGCTCAGCAGACCTCATTGCAGATGGTGTGAATGGATTTGTATGCGGGGTAAATGCGGACAGTCTGCGTCAGAAGATTGTGTGGATCGTAGAACATGAACAGGAACTGGAATCTTTGCGCAAGGAAGCAAGAAAGTTATATGAAAACGCATTTGCAATGGATGTTTTTGAAAAAAATGTAATGGATATTGTTTCTGGAAAAGGAGATGGCTGCGTTGTCGGATAATCGTTTCCCTTTGGTCAGTGTGATTATGCCTGTTTATAATGGGGAGGATTTTATAGATGCTGCAATTACATCCATATTAGAACAGACTTATCAGAATCTGGAACTCATTCTAATTGATGACTGCGGCATGGATAAGTCTATGGAGAAAGTATCCTATTATGCCCAAAAAGACGAAAGGGTACGTATCATTCATAATCCGCATAATATGGGGATTGCTTATGCAAGAAATATTGGCATGCGGCAGAGTCATGGGAAATATATTGCCATCATGGATGATGATGACTGGGCTTATCCTGCAAGGATCCAAAAGCAGGCGGATTTTTTAGAAAGCCATCCGGAATATGGCGTTGTCGGGGCTATGACACAATGGATTGATGAAAATGCAAATGTGATCAAATGGGAAAAGGCTATGCCGGCGGATCCGTTGAAGGTAAAAGCATTTTTTTGTTCTATAATATATTTAATAATAGTGAAGTGATGTTTCGCAAGGAGATTATGGAACGATATAAGATTAGTTACGAAGATCATATGCTTGGGATGGAAGATTTTAAGTTTTGGATCCGCATGTCTAAAGTTACAAATATAACTAATTTGAATGAAGTATTGGTACAACACCGCATTACAGAAAATAGTGAAACTTCAAGAATAATCAGAGAGCAAGGCGGAGTGCGCAGACAGAAATTTGCACAACTGCAGCGATATTCCCTGGAACAAAGCGGTTTTACTTTGAAAGAAGAAGAATATGAATTTTTAAGTGATATGCTAAGGGAAGAAGGGATCAAAAAGGATGCGAAAGGGCATGAGATGATCAGGCTGTTTTATATTTTTTATGATCTGGTCTGCCAGGCCCGGCAGGCAAACATGGATATCACGATGGTAATCGCAGAATGGTTCAGGAACCTATATGTGGAAAAGATCAATGCTATGCAGATTTTGGATCTGTGGGGAGACGGGGACGTCTGGAATGGATGAGGAATGATGAAATCAACAGAACGGTCAGGAAGAAAATATAAGACAGTGTTTGTAAATGCTTTTCCTCCAAAAGCGTTTTATCAAAAAGGGATTGGATGGAAAAGAAGGTTAGAGCTTCTGGGCAGCAATACAGGAAATTTATTGTATGTAGCTTCACTAAAAAAGCAGATTGATTATGAAGCGGAAACATGGCTTGGGGATCCCAGATTTGAAACAGATGAATTTTCAGCCGGAGTGATACCGACTTCAAATATGTTAAGAAAATATTATGATGGTGCGGTTATATGGGCGGATTTAATTGAAAAAGCGGCGTTTCCGATTACTTTAGCCGGGCTGGGGGCGCAGTCATTTGATGATTGCACGACGCCGAAGGATGTTGTGGAACAACTTTCAGAAGAAGTGAAAAATGCTTTCCGAAAAATTGCGTATCAAACATGTTCGCTCGGGATCAGAGGGGAGTTTACAGCAGATTGCCTGGAACGGATCGGGATAAAAAATTATAGGATTATCGGCTGCCCGTCTTTTTATCAGAATTTAGATGGAACGATTGAGAAAATACCGTCGCCGTCTTTAGATAAAGTGATTATGAATATCCAGAATGCACGTCGTATCAGCGGAAAATTGATTGATATGGGTATAGACGGAGGAGCAGAATGGATTATGCAGTCAGATACGGAGGGAGCTGGTGTTATTTTTGATCATATCCCGGCTGATACGGGCTTCACAAGGAAATTTCATGGAATGAAACATAGCGCAAGTCAACTTGGATCGTATATGATCAGACATGCACATATGTTTTTTGATTTAAGTGAGTGGAGATCTTATTTAAAATATAATTCGTTCACCTTCTCGTATGGTATGCGTTTTCATGGCAATATGATGTCATATTTATGCGGAATACCAGCTCTTTGGATTGTGCATGATAGCCGTACGGAAGAACTGGTGAAGACGTTAAAGCTGCCATATGTAGATATGAAAGAATTTGAAAATATTAATTACATAGAGGAGTTGGTAGAAAAATGTGATTATACAAAAACATATAAGAATTATAAAGGACTATTAAAAGAATATATTATTTTTTTAGAAGAGAATGGCATAAAACATAGATTTCAAATTTATTAAGTTTGAATTTTATATCAAATATAATCCGCTGTATCAGCATTTTAGAAAGGTATCATGATAACTATGAAGAAAAGCAAACGGATTGGCATTCGGATCAGTTCCGTTCGAAATTATTATTTTATGATCTGTATGTTCTTTTTTACTGGCATGAAGTTTTTTCTGACAGATCAATTGCCAATAGCTATGATTTTAAATTCCGTTCATGATGATCTGCTGATGGTACGTATCGGCAACTCTATTTTGGATGGAAACTGGCTGGGGCCATACGATAGCAATACGCTGGTAAAAGGAGTTATGTATCCATTATTTCTTGCTGTTACAAATAAGCTGGGATTTACAAGTAATCAGTCTCTGACTCTGTTATATGTTGCTGCCTGTATGATTTTTTGTATTGCAGTAAAACCAATTGTAAAAAAGAAATATCTGCTTTTGTTCTTGTATGTGGTGCTGCTATTCAATCCGGCATCCATGAATGTATCTTCTTTTCAAAGGATATACAGATGTTCGCTTACGCCTGCCCAGGTCTTATTGGTTTTTGGAAGTTTTTGGGGGCTTTATTTTTCCGTATGCAGAAAAGATAAGTCTGGCATCGGATGGGCGCTTCTTGCGGGAGGAAGTTTGTTTTTCTTTTGGAATACAAGGGAAGACAGTGTTTGGATTCTGCCGTTTGTTAGTATATTAACAATAATTTCAATCATGGTGTTTCTTCGTAGGAAGATCCGGTTATGCAATGTCAGGAAATGGAATCTTGTAAGTGGTATGGCTGTTCTTGTATTACCGATGGTATTGCTGAAATGCGGCAATTTGCTAATCGCTTATGAAAATGATATCCGTTATGGTGTATTTGTTGTGAATGAATTGAACGACAGTAGATTTTCAGAAGCAATGAAAGCCATCTATGCAGTAAAACCAAAAGAAGACAAGCAATGGGTAGCTGTGACAAGGGAAAAATTGCAAAGAATATATGAAATAAGCCCTTCTTTAAGCAGAATTAAAAAAATTTTAGAAGAGCGTATGGATGCCTGGGATTATTTAGACCGGACTCCTGGTGATCATGAAGTGGAAAACGGATGGTTTTTCTGGGCATTTCGTGATGCAGTACAGCAGGCAGGATATTACCAGTCGGCGAAAGCAGCAGATGAGTTCTATGGGTCTGTGGCTGACGAAATCCAAAACGCGTTGGACAGCGGTATTCTTGAAGCGCAAAAGACAATGCCAAGTGCTTTGATGCCGCCATGGAATGCGGCTTATAAGCAAGAATATTTTCAAGCAATCAAACAATCCATTTTATTTTTGTTTCATTTTTCTGATACAGATGCACAGTATTGGGTAAGTGAGATAACAAACCAGGAGGATTATGACCACTATCAGGAATACCGTACACTGGTCAAATCGCCAAAAAGTATAACCAGCAGGACAGATACTATTTATTCTGATGCGTATGATCCGTTTTTTGAGCAGCAGGTCAGGCGCGTAAACCGGATGATAAGATTGTTTCAAAAATATAATTTTATCATTGGTGTCGCTGCAGGATGCTTTTATTTACGATTGCTCGTATTCACTATAAAAAAAGGCCGATCTGACCAGTGGCTATGGGATTTCTTCCTGGTTGTGACATCTATGATTGCCAGCTTATTTGTGCTGGTCATAGGAGTATCATATAACCATACATTTAGCTGTGATTCTATCCGTTCCTTGTATTATGCAGGTGCATATTCCCTGATTCTGCCGTTTGAAGCATTGATGATTTGTTTTGAAGTTTCTGAAAGGAGTAATATAAAGAAGTGAAAAATATCCTTGATATACGAAAAGAGAAAAATCTATACTACATACTTCCAGCCAACGTCCGGACAGATCCCGCCAGGTTATCGGAAATCAGCGCCATCGTAGTGGCATGTCTGTATTATGAGGATTTGCTGGAGGAAAGCCTGTCCTATTTATCCAACGTTCCGGAATATATGGATATCTGCATCTGCACTTCCGATCCGTCTCTGGCTAAGAAGGCGGAAGTATTCTGCAGCCGCCTTGAACATGCTTTTGTGGTTGTAAAAGAAAACCGCGGGAGGGATATTTCGTCCCTGCTAGTTGCCTGCAGGGAGATCCTTTCAAACTATACATATATCTGTTTTGTCCATGATAAAAAATCCGTGCATGCCCTGCCAAGGCAGCGGTGGGAGATTGACCTTTGGATCCGCAATCTTTGGAGCAGCATGCTGGATTCTGCGTCTTATATTGAAAATGTGCTGTGTCTATTTTTAAACCATCCGGATCTTGGCCTTTTGGTTCCGCCGGAACCGGTCGGGGATATTATGCGTAATTGGTATTATAATACATGGGGGCCGAATTTTGACAATACCGTTCTTTTAGCGGAGCGCTTAGGGCTTAGCTGCAATATCAGCAGGGCAAAGCCTCCGTTTACCATCGGTACGGTATTCTGGTGCAGATATGAGGCGTTGGAAAAATTGTTCCGGTATGGGTTTCAATATGAGGATTTTCCAGAAGAGCCTATGGCAAGCGACGGCACGCTCAGCCATGCGATTGAACGTATTTTAGGATATGTGGCGCAGGATGCAGGTTATGATACGGGAACGGTTCTTACCTGTGATTATGCACAGTATCTGATCTTTGGTAACGGATCCGGAGAAAAATCCCGTGCGTGTGGGCAGTTATAAATGTGCAAAACTGGAATCCGCCATAGGCAGGTACGCAGGCATTATTATTGCAGTCCGCGATCCGAAAGCGGTAGATGAGATCCGGCGTCTGATCGATGAAAAAGGATTGTTTGATTCTGTTAGTATCCATGAACTGGAGCAGGGGGAGCCAAAGAAGCAGCATTTCAAAAGATCGGTGTCTGATTCGGTAAAGTTTTCGGTACTGATGCCGGTATACAATGCCGAAACGGTATATCTGTCCCGTGCGATCAAAAGCGTATACAGTCAAAGCTATGCAAACTGGGAGCTGTGCATAGCGGATGACGGCTCTGTGGATCAAAGGGTCAAAGACTATCTTTACCAGATACATGACGACAGGGTCAAAGTCCGTATGATGCAAAAAAACGGCGGGATTTCGGCTGCGACAAATGCAGCTGCAAAAATGGCTGACGGGGATTATCTGCTTTTTATGGATCAGGATGACCTGCTGCATCCGGATGCTTTGCTGAAATTTTATCAGGAGATCCGAAAGTCGGATGCGGATATGCTTTACAGTGATATGGACAAGGTAGATGAATACGGGGTGCATTCCGGGGTGTTTTATAAGCCGCAGTGGTCGCCGGATCTGATGACTGCACAGATGTATGTCGGCCATCTTTTGGGAGTGAAAAAAGAGTTGTTTGCACAAGCCGGCGGATTCCGATCTGCGTGTGACGGCAGCCAGGATTATGACCTTGTGCTGCGGGTCAGCATGCTGGCCCGTTCGATCCGGCATGTGGAGGGGGCGCTTTATTCCTGGAGGCTGCTTAAAACCTCTACGGCGCTTTGTGCTTCAGCCAAACCATATACGCAGACGGCGGCTTTAAAAGCGATCCAGGACTATCTGGATAAAAAATACGGGATAAATGCCGCGTCTGTCAGGGAGACGGAGTGGCTGCATATTTATGACATTATCTATGATTTGCCGCGGGATGCAGCTGTGTCTGTCATTGTCCCTATCGTTTCGCGGGAGGAATTGTCCTCTGTGCAGCTGCGCAGGCTTTGTGGCTCATGCAGACAGAAAAAAGATGAGCTTCTTTTGGTCGGGAATCTGCAGGATGCGGATATACTAAAGGGCGCCAGGTGGGTTCCTTCCGCTAAGACAAGCTGGGCGGGCCTTTGCAATGACGGTGTAAAAGCATCCAAAGGAACTGTTATTGTGCTGCTGGATCCATATATACAGATGCTGACACCGGACTGGGCAAAGCGGCTGGCCGCAGGCCAACCCATACATTGGGCGCGGATGGCATTTACTATACCACAGACTATAACAAAGGATCGGAGAAGCTATGAAAGTACAAAGGAATCCATCGTCCTGCCGGCGTATCCGGACGCTGCTTTGGATATTGTTTGCGGCAGGGGTGTTTGCGGCGGCTGTTTTTCCGTTTGATAACCGGAATCTGAGAATGGTAATGGTCAGCAGCACGGGTGAAGAATATACCATATGCCTGAACAATACGGATATATCGAGCCGTTCGTGCAAAGCTTTGGAATTGCCGCGGCTGCCCGCGGATACGCTGATTACAAAGGTGCGGTTTTTCGGCGCCAGCCGGACGATACGCATTATGGAAATGACATATTCCGCATTTTACCATGTTCTGGAGGACCCGCAGGCTTCCCATGCGGTGTGGAAGGAAGAAGGCGTCTTACTGTCTGCAGGCTCCGGGCAGATGCTGTATATGAATGACGCATTTGTGGATCACATGCAGGAACTGTCAGCTTCGTTTGGTCAGGAGCGCCTTTTGCTGATGGGAGGATTGTTCTGTGTCCTGCTGATTCTTTTGCTTGCCGTTACAGCGGCGGAAGACTGGAAATCCGAAAATCACTATGATAACCACAGCCCGGTATATGAGTTTAAAAAATTTGCCTTGGATATGAAAAAATATAGTCAGTATATGTATTATGCTGCAAAAACAGACCTTAAGGCGGAAGTGGCAAATTCCTATCTGAACAGGCTGTGGTGGCTGCTGGAGCCTTTTTTCAATATGATTGTATATGTGGTCGTTTTTGGGAAAATCATGGGTAATTCGATCGAAAACTATGCTACATTTATCTATTCTTCTTTGCTGATGTGGAACTATTTCAGTAAAACTTTGAATTACAGTGTAAAACTGGTGCGGAATAATAAGGATATTATTTCCAAAGTTTACGTGCCGAAGTTTATTTTGTTATTTTCCAATATGATCCTGAATTTTTTAAAGCTGCTGTTTTCCCTGACGGTATTGATACCGATGCTGATTCTTTTCCAGGTGAAACTTACATGGGCAGCAGTATGGATCCTTCCGGCTTATCTGGTCTTGATTTTACTGTCTTTCGGCGCAGGGATGCTGTTTTTGCATTTCGGGGTATATGTGGATGACCTGTCGTATGCGGTTGGTATCCTGTTAAGCATGCTGATGTTTTTGTCAGGTATTTTTTATGATGCCATGACGACCCTGGATGCGCCGCTGAACGGAATGGTGCTTGTACTCAATCCTGTTGCAATCGCAGTGGATACGATGCGGAATGCATTGCTGTACGGAACGGTATCTAATGTTCCTCAGATTCTGTTATGGGCAGTGATATCTGTAATCCTATGCTGCATAGGGGTACACATTGTATACAAGAATGAAAATGCATATGTCAAAATTGTGTAAAGGAGAATGGATATGGGAGAGATTGCATTGGACGTCAGCCATGTAAGCATTGATTACCGTAACCTGATGCATATGTCCATGCACCAGAGCCTGTTAAAAAAAGGAATGCAGCGCTGTGAGACGATCCGTGCGGTGGACAACGTCTCTTTTCAGGTAGAAAAAGGAAAGATACTTGGAATTGTCGGACGCAACGGTTCTGGCAAAACCACCCTGCTGCGGTCGGTGGCAGGGATTTTCCGTCCGGATGAGGGTTATATCGATACGAAAGGCAACCGGGTATCTTTGATGGCAATCGGCATTGGATTTAACGGAAACAATACCGGGCGGGAAAATATCTTAAAATCCGGGATGCTGCTGGGATGTGATTTTGCATACGTAAAAGCGCATATGGAAGAGATTATCGATTTTTCAGAACTGGGAGATTTTATTGACCGTCCGGTGCGTACGTATTCTTCCGGGATGTACTCGAAGCTTTCCTTTGCTGTAACAGCCATTCTGGATACGGATATTATGCTGGTAGATGAAGTGCTTTCTGTCGGAGATGAACGGTTCCGTAAAAAGAGCTATCGGAAAATGGAAGAACTGATGCAGAGCAACCGGACAGTTCTGATTGTAAGCCATGCGACGGATACGCTGAAAAAATTCTGCGATGAAGTACTGTGGATCAACGATGGTAAATTTGTTACGCTGGGAAAGACCGAAGAAGTACTGAAAAAGTATGATGCGTTTATGACACTTTAGATATTTATCGGAATGGAGGATCTATATGGACGATTGTGCAGTGCTGATACCATGCTATAACGAAGCGCAGACCATCCGCAAAGTCGTACAGGACTGGAAAAGAGAACTTCCGGAAGCAACCATATATGTATATGACAATAATTCCACAGACGGCACAGCCGAAATCGCAAAAGATGCAGGGGCAGTCGTCCGATGGGAAGCAAAACAGGGAAAAGGGAACGTCATACGCAGGATGTTCCGGGAGATTGACGCACAGTGCTATATTATGGTAGACGGCGACGATACCTATCCGGCTGCATCCGGCAGGCAGATGATGGAAGAAGTGCAAAAACGCCACGCAGATATGGTAATCGGGGACAGGCTGTCGACGACTTATTTTACAGAAAATAAACGGCGGTTCCACAGCTTTGGAAACAGCCTGGTCAGGCTTACGATTAACCATCTGTTCAAAAGCGAAATCTATGACATAATGACAGGCTGCCGGGCGTTCAGCTTCCAGTTTGTCAAGACCTTCCCGGTATTGTCGAGAGGGTTCGAGATTGAGACGGAAATGAGCATTCATGCAGTGGATAAGAATATGCAGGTCAGCAGCCTGAAGGTGGCATACCGGGACAGGCCGATGGGAAGTGCATCCAAGCTGAATACATACAGTGACGGCGTAAAGGTCTTAAAGACCATCTGGGCATTGTATAAAAACTACAGGCCAATGCAGTTTTTTTGCGGCCTGGCAGCTGTTTTGCTTGCTGTGGCAGCAGTTTTATTTTTCCCGGTTTTTTTGACTTATCTGGAAAGCGGACAGGTACCGAGATTCCCGACATTGATTGCAGCCGGATTCATTGCATTGGCGGCGCTGATCAGTTTTTTCTCGGGAATGATATTGGATACAATTGCGAAAAAAAGCAGGCAGGAATTTGAGGCAGGGCTTACTTATTATGAGCTGAAGTTCAAGGAACTGATGAAGGAGATGGATTAACTGTGTTTCGGATGGCTGGATTCGGGCGGCAGTATAGACATTACGCTGCGTCAGAGGGCCTCCCGGATGCGTCCGGGCTCTGGGAAAGCAGACCGCAGAGCCTTCGCAGCCATGTACTCTGGCTGGCCAGGATCTTTCAGGACGCCCAAAATGCAGCGCAATGTCTGGTACTGCGAAGTACAAGTATACGGTTCTTTGGGGTTATCTGTCTTCCGAAAGCTGTGATTTTAATTGCGCAATCAGAAGGTCTTTTTCCTGAATTTGTGTATTCAGGTTCTCAAGTTGAGAATGGAGAAGCCTTTTTTCCGAATGCAAAACCTGATTTTCCGAAAGCAGCTCATTAAATTCTTTGCGGATCGTATTATGCAGACGATAATAATCATCACGGGCTTCGCATTGTTTACGTACGATATAATCTGCATTCAGCATATACAAGGTTTCAGAAGCTTCCAAAAGGTCGGTGTCTTGTTTTGCGATCATTTTAATTTCCTCCCATGTTGCGGCTTTAAACATTCTTGCCCACTGGTCCAGGCGGCATTTTTTATCTTCTGATGTGGCAAGATCGATACAATTCAAGTCTACCATACGTAGAATGAATTTGTCACTATAAACTGACATAACCATGTAGAAAGGATAAACAAATGAAAGTAGTAATACTGGCAGGAGGCTACGGCTCCCGTATCAGCGAAGAAAGCCACTTAAAACCAAAGCCTATGGTTGAAATCGGCGGCAGGCCGATCTTATGGCATATCATGAAGGAATATTCCTATTATGGATTTCACGATTTTATTATCTGCGCAGGCTATAAGCAGCATATCATCAAACAATGGTTTGCGGACTACTATTTGTATAACAGCGACATTACCATTGACTTTTGCAAAGGCGGCCAGATGACGGTCCACAACCATACAGCCGAGCCATGGAAAGTAACCATCATCGATACCGGGCTGGACACAATGACAGGCGGCCGGATCTTAAGGGTGCAAAAATATATCGGTGACGAACCATTCCTGTTAACCTACGGCGATGGGGTCAGCGATATTAATATCCGCAGGCTCGCCGAATTTCACAAAAAGCATAAAAAAGCCGCAACCCTGACAGCTGTCTATACCGAACAGCGCTTCGGTATCCTGGAAATTGGCAGGGAAGATCACTGTGTGCGCGCATTCCGTGAAAAATCACAAGCAGATGGTTCCCGCATTAATGCGGGATATATGGTACTGGAACCAGAGGTTTTTTCTTATTTAAAGGATGACCGTAGCATATTTGAACAGGAGACGATCCAGCAGCTGATCGCGGATGGACAGCTGTATGCTTACCAGCATGACGGATTTTGGCAGTGCATGGATACAAAGCGGGAAAAAGAAAAGCTGGAGGAAATGGTGGCGCAGGGGAGGGCGCCCTGGATGGTGTGGGAACGCGGGGGTGGGGAGGGGGTTCCTAAGCTGTAGCTTTAAAAATGGAATCATTTTAGACAGAGTGTTTCATTTTGTGGCTTCCCAAAAGATCTTGGTTAGCCAGGGGAGGTGGCTAACCGGACGACTCTGCGGGCTTTACAACACCTGGATTTGCGTTTCATGTAAGCCTGCGAAAACCAGCCGGATGAGGGGGAAAGGGCCTGGCTTCCAGCGACGTTGGAAGAATGTTTAGAAGCCCTTGGCATTCTGCTCATTAAATCAGGGGCGGAGCCCAGCGGCGCCTTTAGCTTCTGGCGTT